>QMYO01000018.1 GCA_003662715.1 Candidatus Bathyarchaeota archaeon
GCCAAAGAGTAAGCCTGAATTCTAGAATATATTAGTAAAAATATGACTACCCCAATGAAGAACAAAAGAGCAGCGGTGCGAAGCTTTCTTAGCTTTCCTTCCATTTTTCTTTCCCAAGGTTTCACATGTAATCTTGAATTGTTTTTCTCAAAATCCGTTCTATTTCACCCACCTCTGGAACCCGTCCCATGATTTTGACGACACCATTTATAGCTACGGCTGGCGGAACTAGGGCGCCATATCTCTTCACAGTCTCTTTCGAGGCAACATTTAGTTTTGCAACCTTAAATTCCACATTGGCTTTCTTAAGTTTTGTAATCGCCTTCTCAACGTTTTCTCTGGTTTTCTTGCAGCGAGGGCAAGGAGGCTCCAAACCGATAACCTCAACACTTACTTTCTTCAAAGTTTTCACATCCCACATCAACGTTACATACAAATAAGCTTAAATATTAAGCAAAATATAATCTTTTTGCTTAAAAAATAAGCAGGTGCTCGTAGTTGGACTATATTGACAAAAAAATAATCTCAGAGCTACAGAAGAACGGGAGAGCTACTCTTAAGCAGTTGGGTGAAGCTGTCGGCTTCACAATTATGGGCGTCAAAAGAAGAGTTGAAAACTTGTTCTCGCAAAACTTGATTAAAGTTTCTGCCTTAGTTAACCTTGATGCGCTAAACCTGCACACAGCGTTGATCTTACTTGAGCTTGAGAGCCGAGAGGCTGTGGAGAAGATTCTGAAAACGTTTAAGGAGTGCCCGAGGGTAGTCTATGTCTTTCTTATGCTTGCTGGATATAATCTGGCTGCTCTAGTGATCGCGGAAGATTTGGATACTCTTGAAAGCGAATCCAAGGAAAAGTGTTCCCTGAGAAGCCAAGAAGGGGTCCGTCGATCCGAGTTTTACCCCATAGGCAGCATCCAGTACTCACCTTTCCTGCCGATCAGAGAAAACCTGGCAACTAAGGAAAGGAACATAGCCCCCTGCAACGCTGATTGTGGATCATGCAGAAGATACCATGCTCAAAAATGTGTGGGCTGCCCAGCAACGAAACACTATCGCGGACCACTGTGATTATTAGGTGTTCCATTTTGCGCGTGCTTGATAAACTCAACTGAATCTCATGCAAATTTGGCGCCGGGAGTAGGATTCGAACCTACGCGGTCCAACAGGACCACAGGCTCTCAAGGCCTGCGCATTATCCGCTCTGCCATCCCGGCAATCCGAATAAAATGCAAGCACTCTCAACGTTATAAAATGTTTCCTCCTAACAGTTAGGAAGATAGAAAAAGTTTAAATCACAAGTTCCGTGAAGTGTCATAGCTACTCTTAAAGGAAGATGAAGCTTGCCGTGAAGTGTCAATATTGTGACATGGAAGTTGCTCTGCCATTCAAATGTCCATTCTGCAACAAATATCATTGCAGTGAACATCGACTGCCTGAAAATCATATGTGCTCGGAATACTGGAAAGCCAAAGCTCCGCGGGAACAGCCGCCGACAATCATTGTGGGAGAGACTGAAACGGCTCCGTTTGAGTATACTTTTTCCTACACACCACCCAGGATATCGCGTTCCTTCTGGTTTAGCCTAAATGAACTTAAACATTTAGCTCTTGGAGCATTGCTCGTTATTGGTGTCGGGTTATCCTATATCCCTTCAATTGCACGTGTTTTAGGTCCATTAGAGTTAACGCCATGGCTTCTGTTGAGCCTCGCATTAATATTCACATTCTCCTTTCTTCTGCATGAAATAGTTCACAAACTGTCGGCGCAACACTTTGGGCTGTGGGCAGAATTCCGATTAACCTTGTTTGGAGTCCTCATTACATTTATTTCAATTTTACTTCCATTTTTCAAAATTATATCTCCAGGCGCCGTGATGATTGCGGGCTCAGTAACCAAGGAAAAAGCTGGAAAAATAGCTCTTGCAGGACCCTTAGCTAACATTGCTCTTTCAATCATATCCATCACAGTTTATATGGGTACACAAAACAAATTTCTTCAAATCAACTCGCTTTTCGGCGCATGGATAAACGCTATTATATCTCTGTTTAATCTCATTCCTTTCGGCATCATAGATGGATTTAAAGTGTTTCAATGGAACAAACTAGTCTGGATTATAGCTTTCGTTGCGTCCATAGCTTTGACGATTTTCGCTTTTCCACGTTGAATGTTTTCAGAATTTTAATAAGGAAGATAGCGGCGTCTATTAGAAAAGGAGGGAAGGAAATATGGGAAGTTCTAAGAGAGTTTTAGGCATTGTTGCCAGTCTCCACAATTCAGGAAACACTGCGATGTTAGTTAAAGAAGTTTTGAAAGGTGCAGAAGAGAAGGGATATGAAACCGACCTAAAATGTCTAGGAGACTTAAAAATAAATCCGTTAATCGCTTCAGCTTCAGATAAGCAATCGATATGGAGTCCATATTCAAACAGACCATACGGAGTAACTGCTCCTAAAGATGACATGGAGCTAGTCTTTTCATCCCTTGAAAAAATGAATGTACTTGTTTTTGGAACTCCTATTTACTTTGACCATGTTAGTGCCCGTGCAAAAATATTCATTGACCGTTTGATTTACTACCTTGAGGAAAAGACAAAGAATCGTTTTCCTAAAAATGTACCTGCTGTAATCATAATAACCTATGAATGGGATAAGCCTGAAGCCTATAGTAGCGTAGTAGAATGGATAAAAAACACGCTGGAAGAATATTTCGAAATGAAAGTGGTTGCATCTCTACAAGCTGAGGACACCGTGAAGAATCCTGTAGCTAACAGAGAAGACCTATTAGAGAAAGCTCGCCAAATAGGTAGGAACTTATAACGAAACAACACCATTTGAGTAATTATACGAAACAGAGTCAGTATTTCTCACAGAAGTTCGATGCTTACAAAAACTTCTTCAGGCACACGAATCCTCATGATTCTCCTCATAACACGTTCTTCAGCGTCAATATCAATGAGACGTTTATGAATACGCAACTCCCACTTATCCCATGTGGCAGTTCCCTGACCGCAAGGAGTCTTTCGAACAGGCACACGTAACTTCTTAGTGGGCATGGGAATAGGTCCTGTGATTTTTGCGCCTGTCTTGTCAGCGATGGTTTTAAGTTCTCCACAAACAGCTTCCAGTTTCTTGTAATCTGTGCTGGTTAATCGTATCCGTGCTTTTCTCACCATCGCTACGTGTTCTCCTTAGCGTTGCCTCTTATCCTTTCTCGATGTTTTAAATACTTTTTGCCATTGAAACAAAGGATGCTTTTTGCTTTTTGATGCTAGGAATAAACTCTAGGTTACGTTGCAGTACATGCTTTAGCCTTCAAATAATGAAAAAGGCTTTTAGCAACCACGACACAATAAGCGACAAGGTGAAAAACATTGTCGGTGGCTCAAAGAAAATTCTTCGGAGAAATAGCTGCGCTACTTGATAGGGCAGTTATGGTGACAACAATAAATGGAAAAGAATATACTGGAACTCTCACAGGGATAAATCCGGAGACGCTGAGTCTCTGCCTGGCAGAAGCCAAAGATAAGAAAGGAAGAACCATTCACAGAGCATTTCTGAACGGTGCTATCGTGGCGCAAATTTTTGCTGTTGAGAAGCCTTTTGATCTAAAAGCGTTGGCTGAACGTCTCGAAAAAGTTTTTCCAAGGTTGGTTAGGCTATATGAAGATAAGGGTTTCATTTGGGTGATGGATAAGATTAAGGTTACTGAAGAGGGCGTCGTAGAGGGCACTGGACCAGCTGCTGAACGTGTCCAGAAGGTGTATGATCAGTTTCTCAGTGAGATTAAGGCATGAAATTGTTCAAGTTCAGAATGGTCGTCTAAAGTTTCTTCCAGCATATCTCGCTTTGTTGCTGAGTTCTTCTTCTATTCTGAATAGTTGATTGTACTGAGCAGTTCTCTCACTTCGGGTTACCCCAGTCTTTATTTGTCCAGCGTTTAATCCCACAGTTAAGTCCGCTAGCCAAGTGTCTTCAGTTTGTCCCGACCTTTCAGAGACTTGTACGCCATAGTTGTTTTTAAAGGCTAGTTGAGCTGCGTCTAAGGCTTCGCTGAGGGTTCCTATCTGATTAACCTTGAGTAGAAGAGCGTTTGCGGCTCCGGTCTCAATTCCTTTCTTTAGGCGTTTTATGTTTGTAACAAAGAGGTCGTCTCCAACTATCTGGATGTTTAGAGTTTTCGTTAATTCTGCAAAGCCATCGAAATCTTCTTCTTCTAACGGGTCTTCAATTGATTGAAGCGGATAGGCTGAAACTAGTTTTTCATAAAAGTCCATAAGTTCTTCTCGGGTGATTTCTTTTCCCATTAGAGTGTATTTTCCTGTTTTTCTATTGTATAAGTGGCTGGCAGCAGCATCTATGCTAAGCACAAATTTGTCTCCGTATCCGAGTTCCTCTATAGCTTTTAATTCTGCATCAAAAGCGTCTCTTGGGTCTTTCATTTTAGGATGAGTATATCCGCCTTCTACGCCCACATTTAAAGAGTGTTTACCCCATTTTTCCACTAACTCTTTACCTAACTCATGATAAACTTCCAACCCTATTCTTATGGCTTCAGAGAAACTTTTCGCTCCAACAGGCATTACTTGATGTTCTTGAAAATCAAGGTCGCTAGCGGCAAGCATTCCTCCTTCTATAAGGTCTAAAACGGGAACGGGTAAAATATGGGCGTTTGGTCCTCCGATATGTTGATATAAAGGAAGCTTTAAGGCGTTGGCAGCAGCCTTTGCCACGGCGATGGATACACCGACAATGGCGTTGGCTCCTAGCTTCGATTTGTTTTCGGTTCCGTCAAGCTCGATCATCAATTCATCGATTTCTCTTTGTTTGGTTACGTCTCTTCCCTTTAATGCAGATGCTATGATCTCGTTTACGTTTCTAACAGCGTTGAGAACGCCTTTTCCATGGTATCTGTTTCCTCCGTCTCTGAGTTCAAGGGCTTCGTGTTCTCCTGTTGACCTTCCGCTTGGCACGTCTGCTCTTCCTAAAACTCCTTCATTTGTGAGAACGTCGACTTCGATTGTTGGGTTTCCTCTGCAGTCGAGGATTTCTCTGGCTTTGATTTCTTTTATTTTGAACTGCTTCATTTTCACATACCTTATGTAATAATTATGACTCTGAGGTTCATTACGTTTGTTCCAGTTGGTTCTGTATAAATGGTATCTTTAAGTGTTCTTAGCACGTGGGAAGTGTTATGCTTCATGAGGTTTTCATATACATCTATGTCTTTTTCCCTTGCTCTTTTCAATGTATAACCATCAGCTATGCCTCCAGCTATGTCTGTGGGACCGTCTGTTCCATCGGTGTCTATTGCTGATACGGTGATGTTTTTATTTCCATCTATTTTCAGGGAAAAACCGAGAACGAATTCTTGATTTCGCCCGCCTTCTCCATGTTCTCCTTCAATTGTAACAGTTGTTTCTCCGCCAGAAATGAGGGCGCAAGGTGGCTTGAAGGGTCTGCCGTTCTTTTCGATTTCCTTTGCGATGCCTGCTAAGACGATGCCTGCTTCTCTGCTCTCTCCTTCTATCATAGTGGATAGGATTATGGAGTTAAATCCAAGCTCTTCAGCTCTATTCTTAGCTGCTTCGCATACTGCTTCATTGTTGGATATTATGAAGGTGTGAACTTTCATTCCAGTAAAGTCTTTAGGCGTTTCTAAGCTTGGGTCTGTAAGTCCTTTTTCGAGGTGAGTTCTCACTGAATTTGAAACTTTTTCCCATAATCCATACTTTTTCAGTGCAAAAACAGCGTCTTCGAATGTGGATGTGTCTGGAACTGTTAGGTCGGTTATGTAATCTAAAGGGTCTCCTATAACGTCAGAGACTGTTAAGTTAACTATTTCTGCGGGGTGAATGAGTTTTGCGAGTCTTCCACCTTTTATGGCTGAAAGATGTTTTCTAACAGCATTTATCTCTTGAATTACGGCACCGCTTTTCAGAAGTAAATCAGTTACTTCTATTTTGTCTTCCAAACTTATTCCTTTAGCTGGCAGTGGAGCTAATGCGGAGCTGCCGCCAGTTATTGCGCTGAACACGAGGTCGCCCTTTTTTGCGTTCTTGGCTATTTTCACTAGTTCTTTTGCGCCTTCTAAGCCAGCTTCGTCGGGTATGGGGTGGCTAGCCTCTATCACCTTTATTCTCTTCAACCTACGTTTTTGTCCTTTCTTCACAATTATTAGTCCGTCTCGGATTCTTTCGCCTAAAATGTCTTCTAGCGCCATCCCTATGGGCATGGTTGCCTTTCCTGCACCTAACACGTATATGTTTTCTATTTTTGAGAGGTCAAACTTTAGGTTGTCAACGATAAGTTTTTCGTCATCGATGTGAACTAGCTTTTTAACAGCCTTGTAGGAATCCACTGCCTCCAAGGCATGTTCAAGTATGTCCAATATGCTTTTTCTTCCTTCGATGTTGCCGTGAGAACACAACTCATCTCTGTTCTTTATTATCATCGAATGCCCTCACATGTCGCATAGACAATCAAATAGCTTCAATTATAAGAATAATTAATTTAGGTTACTGAGAAGAGCGTCACTTCAGCCATTAAAGATTTGGTAAAATATGGTCAATTTCTTAGCGAAACAACAGCCTAAATGAACCATCGTGACCGAGGCTTTTCCTTGGATTTCTCCTTTATCGGAGTAATGTTCAAGCCAAAGGACTCAAGTATTTTGCGGGTTGCCTCTGCAGCCACATCTAGCTTGCTCAAGTCCACTTTTAAACGCAACATTTTGCAAACTGCCTTTAAAACTTCCCGTGCAGCCGCTGCATCTGGATATAAACCTGGAGTTTCAGCTAGGAGACAAAAACCGCTCATGTCTTGCAGTTTGCCTAATCCTACGAGGAGTCCTGCCACACCAAAAATGTGTCCTGGGATAATTTTGGCGCCGAGATTTAAGGCTTCACGTAAACTTTCGGGGTCAGAGGCTGCACAGTATAGTTCTGGGGTTTCAATTCTTTTTTCGTATTTTAAGCCGCCAAGTGTTATTATTTGGTTGCATCCAAGTTCTTTAGCAATCTCTAAGATGCATCCGCATAGTTCATATTGTCCCTGCGGGCTCAATGCTTGCGTGTTGCCGTAAAGTATGATAAGGTCGCGTTCTTCTCCTCTGCCCTTATGATAGTAAAGCTCGTTGATGGGAAATCGTGTCTTTCCCTCTTCGGTAGATATGGCAAAATCTTGAAAAGATGATGAGCGGATTTCTGCGAACATTTTTGCCTTTAACTCTTTGATGAGATGTAATGCAGCGATGTTTGCAACAAATCCTATGCCTGGCAATCCTTCAATCAAGACTGGACTTTTTAGAACAGGTTTTTCATGCATCAGAGTAGTACAAACCATGCTTCGCCATCTCCTTTTCAGCAGCATAATTAAGAGGCATTCAGTAATATAAGATGATTTGGCGGCTGCGATTCATGTCCTTTGAAATTCGCGACAGAGATTTACTTGCGAGGATAGGTAGACTTGAAACTAAAGGAGGAATAATTGAGACTCCTCTCCTTCTGCCCGTCATAAATCCTATGGTTCAGCTGGTTACGCCTAGAACCATGCAGGAAACTTTTGATTGTAAAGCGCTTATAACAAACGCCTACATAGTGAAGAAGCACTTCGAAGATGAAGTGGCTAGAAAAGGGATACATGACTTTTTGGATTTCAAAGGCGTAATTATGACTGATTCTGGAGCCTACCAAATTCTTGTTTATGGAAACGTGGAAGTTGCTTCTGAACAAATTGTTCGATACCAAGAGGAAATCAACACTGACATTGCCACCATATTGGATGTGCCAACTGGATGGGTAGCCTCCAAGCAGCATGCACAATATACGGTTGACGAAACCCTCCGCAGAGCAAAGGAACTAGCAAAAATAAAGACACGAGAAGACATTATTTGGGTGGGACCAGTTCAAGGAGGAAGACACCTAGACCTTGTTGCCCAATCAGCAAAGGAAATGGGAAAACTGCCTTTTCAAATCCACGCTTTAGGAAGCCCCACACCAGTTATGGAACAATACCTTTTCGACATCCTTGTTGATATGATTATAACGGCGAAAAAGAACCTACCGCCAGAGCGACCACTCCATCTTTTTGGAGCGGGACACCCATTTATGTTTGCGTTGGCAGTGGCATTAGGATGCGACTTATTTGATTCCGCTGCTTATGCCATTTATGCTCGAGAAGGACGTTACCTAACAGAGTACGGAACCACCAGACTCAGCGAACTCGAATATTTTCCGTGCTCATGTCCAGTTTGCGCTAGGAACGACCCGCAAGATATGCGGGCACTGCCAAAGACTGAAAGACAGAAAATGCTTGCTCAACATAATCTTCACGTGAGTTTTTCCGAACTGAAACGAATAAAGCAAGCGATAATTAAAGGACGCCTCTGGGAACATTTAGAGTTAAGAGCACATGGGCATCCAGCTATACTTCAAGCCCTAAAAAAATTGAAGAAACACAGCAAATATTTAGAGACTCAGAGTCCTGTAACAAAGAGTAGCGGCATCTTCTTTTTCAGTTCCATTGGACTGAGTAGACCTGAAGTTGTTCGCCACAGAGAAAGACTTTTTGAAAGATATTCACCGCCAAAAGAGACAAAAGTTCTCCTTTTATTGCCTCAAACCCAAATGAAACCTTTCCATAAATCCAAAGAACACAAAAGAGCAATAAAAACTGTTCAGCAAAAACTAAGAGACAAACTCAGCGAAGTTCACATATGCACATACGCAGCACCTTTCGGGGTGACACCTCAAGAACTTGACGAAGTTTACCCTCTCTCTCAATACGAAATTGCAACACCATTCGACGCTGAAACAATAGAGTACACAGCTAAACAAGTATCAGACTATATTATAAACACAAACTATAGAGGAGTAGTTTTACTTGAAGACTTTGAAACATGGAAGGGAAAAGTCGCAGAAGCCTGCAAGAAAGCATGTGAGAAAAAGAAAGCTTACTTTAAAGCGTTATCTGTTGAAGACATTTGGAGTAAAAACGCTTTGGACAATCTCGCAATGATGATACATGAATTGCTTTTACGAATAGAAACTGGGAGATAATACGTCTATAATTAAATTCCAGAACTAAAAAGAAACAGCATTAAGTCATATTCCGTTTTCTGAAATAAGGTTTATTTCAATTGTTAAAAATGCCTAATGTAGAGAGGGACATTGATTGGAGCAAACATTGAGGCAAAAAACGTTCGATAATGTTAAAAACGCATTGAAGAAGACTCTTCATACCCTAATTGACCTTGATTTTGAAGATGGCAAGCTTGATGAAGCGATTAAAAGGTTCTTGAATGCGGAAAAAATGCAAATAAACTTAACATTTCATCTTCATCCAAACGATGTTATTTTCATTAGAAACTTAGAAAATGACGAAGTTCCTCAAAGGGTGTTAGAGCGAGTTAAAAAGCTGAGACGCAGCCAAAGTATGTAATATTTTTCATTTGTCTCATCTTTTTGTTTTATCATTTGATTCATAATTAAAGAAGTTAATTAAGAAATTATGCATTTTTTTGTTTCAACTGATGAAAAGGATTAAATACATAATGAGCGTTTGTCTGTCTAAGAATTCAACGAAAAGTTTTCCCTCTAGTGGGAAGATAAAAAACATGGAAGGAGACAAAGGAGAAGTTGACGAGTTCAGGAAAAGGAAGACTGTTCAGAAGAAAAGACGGCAAATACTTGATATATCTACCTAAAGATTTGGCTGAAGACTCAATGTTTCCCTTCAAAACAGAAACATCAGTGAGGGTTAAAGTGTCCTTTGAGATTGGAGGAAAAACGCTTACCATAGAAAAGTACAAGGAACCTCAATAGGCTAACGACGCTCTATACACATCACCCTATCTCTATTCCCCTTTTTTATAGTCTCATTCATTAGAGGCACTACTATATATTACAAAAAGAAAACTAAGATGCGTAGATGAGAACCAAATGATTCGGATAGATTTACACCTACACACATTTTTCTCTGGCGACTCAACCATCAGCCCAAAATTTATAGTGAACCAGCTTTATTCTCATCCATTCATTAAAGGAGTTGCCATAACAGACCACGACACGCTTGACGGATACATTCAGGTGCGAAAACTAGCTGCCCCCTACAGAGATATTCTCATCGTTCCAGGGATAGAGGTGAGCACACAATGGGGACACATTAACATTTTAGGAGTTGAAGAAAAACCAGAAGAATGGTTAACAATAGAAGGCGTTGTTGATTTTGCAAAAGAAAGAGGAGGCGTCATTATACTGCCTCATCCATATAGAGGCTCAGGTGTGAATGAAAGGATAAGAGACATACCAGCGGATGCAATAGAAGTTTTTAATCCTCACGCAACATATGAACAGAATAAGATGGCGGAGAAAATGGCAAGAGCAAGAAACCTACCAGAAGTAGCTGGAAGCGACGCTCATGACCCTCAAGAGATGTGGACTGCTTACACAGAAGTTAAGGCTGAACTAAGCGTTGAGTCAGTTCTAAACGCAATAAGAAAGGGATTAACAAAGCCAAAATCAGTGAAACAGCCTTAAATGTTTAAAAGCCTCTAAAAACAATTCTGGATGGAATAAATAATCTAGCCCGTTACACAATGGAAGGTGAAGTAAATATCGCCAAAAATACGGTTTCTCGGCGGCGCCCGAGAAATTGGAAGAATAGCACTGGCTTTCCGAACGGAAAAGTCTCAGTTGTTGCTGGATTACGGTATCATGGTGGATCATGAACCAGGTTTTCCTATGCATATTCCGCCTAAAGAGGTTGATGCTATCATTTTATGTCATAGTCATTTAGATCATTCAGGTGCGGTTCCGATTTTTCACATTCAAGAGGAGAAAACTGTTTATGGTACGCAATTAACTTTTGATATAGCTGAATTGTTGATTTCTGATTTAATTCATTTGACGGGTTACTATCTTCCCTTTGAGTATATAGAGTTACGTTCAATGATGAGAAGTTGTGTTCATCTTGATTATAGAAAGAAACAAACCGTGGGAGACATTAGCTTTCAGCTCTTAGATGCGGGGCACATACCTGGAAGCGCTCAAGTTTTAGTGGAGGCAGATGGGAAGAGGCTGCTTCACACAAGTGATTACAACACCAGCGATACTCGTCTTCTTCACGGTGCTGACCAAGACTATGGAGAGCTCGATGCATTAATTATTGAGAGCACCTATGCTGATGAAGACCATTCGGATAGGGTGACTTTAGAAAAGGAATTTGTGGAGCGAGTTACCGAAGTGGTGGAGAGGGGTGGAACGGTTCTGGTTCCCGCCTTCAGCGTAGGTCGTTCACAAGAGATTGCCTGCATACTTGCAGCCCATCATTTTGAGTATCCAGTTACTATAGATGGAATGGCTCGCAAGGTTAATCGAATATTGATGAGACATAAAGAGTACATGCGAGATCCTCGGTTGTTTATGGATGCAATGCACTCTTTAATTTGGGTTGAAGGATGGAAGGACCGAAGAACGGCAGCTCGTAAGCCAGGAGTAATAATATCTCCAGCTGGCATGTTGAAGGGTGGTCCAGCCGCCTTTTACATACAGAAGGTGGGTAAAAAACGGGATAACGCTGTTTTTCTCGTGAGCTTTCAGATTCCGGGAACACCTGGTAGGGAATTATTGGATAAGGGTAGATGTGTGATTGATGGAAAGATGCGTAAAATAAAAGCTGAAGTTGAGCACTTCGACTTTTCATCTCATTGCGGTGCCAGTCAACTTCAAGAAACTGTGAAGAGGTTGGAGGGAAATCCTACAGTGTATGTTATGCATGGTGCTGAGGGGAACTGTGAAAGGTTTGCGCGGTGGGTGAATAAGGAAACAGGGCTTAAGGCGGTTGCTCCGAAGACAGGGGACATCTACACTCTCTGAGTATCATAGTGGCTAAGTCTCATTGTAATGCTTGATTGCTATTGTTAGGCATTACATGGATTCAGACCCAGATGTCGCCGAAGGGGCAAGCGAGCATTAACGCACTTTGACTGTGTCTTTTCTGAAGCGCATATGTTTGTGGATGGATAAGGTTTTAATTAGCATTTTAATCACTTCAATATTTGAGTGTTGAGATGTCAAAGAAGAAGAAAAAAAGAAAGGAGATTCTGGTTAGTCCTCCTTATCCTAGGCGTCTAGAGCCGCCTCTTCTTGAGGATACAACGGAAATGGAAAGGCGACAAGTTTTTGAGAAACTCATGAAGGTAAGTAAGTATTTTGGTGGCTTGCTTATCGCAACTGGGATTCTCCTTTTCCTTTTATCCACGCAATTTTTGTCCATACTGGAAGCAAGAATTTTGTTCCTTCTGGTTTTAGGTTTCATCAGCATAGTGAACATTCTTTGCGGGTTGATGCTATTAGCAAAAGAATGAATCAGGCATTTAACTTTTAATATTCCACTATACTTCCATTAATGTGGAGGACGCTCACCCTGAAATACGCGTTAATCGCAGATGCTTATGAAAAAATAGAAGCCACCGCCAAAAGGTTGGAAATGACAGACTATCTGGTGGAGCTTCTTAAACAAACCCCAAAGGAAC
>QMYO01000019.1 GCA_003662715.1 Candidatus Bathyarchaeota archaeon
AGTAAACGGTTGTTGCAAATCGAGGGTCAGGCAATGCTGGAATCATATTAACAACTGTGTTATCGAGAAGGTCGGGGTTACGCATGATGTCGCTGCTCAAAATCAAATCGTATTCATATGGATTTGTTGCGGGGTCTTCCGTGTAAAGCGTTATTTCTCTTCCTTCAAGACTGGGGTAAATCTGCACATTGTTTAACGCTTCAACAGGCGGATTTTCTGTTTCACCTGTTTGCTTACCGTTCTCCATGGTTTTCCATACGAGAGGGTCCCATCCGCCTATCCAAGCCCAGATTGGGAATCCGCCTCTAAAATTGTATGCAGTTAAGCTTGCGTTTTCAGGTGGATTCATATCCAATATTTGGCTCTTCGTGAAGGTTTGATACCACACGTTAGTGTCCAGCACAAACCACAAGTGCACTTTGTGCCAACCGATTTCTTTATCTCCTCTAACAGAGAACTGCATGATGAAATCTACGGGAACAAGATGCACCACATACTTTTTCCATTTGATACTTGTTTCCGTCTCAGACACTTTCTTGTAATATTCAATGTAGCGCACTTCTGTAGGATTTCCATATCCTAATGGGTCACCTTTCTGATTAACTTCCGACAAGGTTGGTCTCTGCAACTCAACGATTAAGCTGGAGTCCCATGAACGTGCCTGTGTGATTCCCAAAGTGGTTACCTTCAGTTTTGCGTTTAAATTGAAAACTGGATTTGTAGGACTGGGATAGCCCATGCGAATTGTCAGGGTTCCAGTTCCCGAGCCGAACAAAGTGGAATGGCTTGCTGTTGCTTCTTCAAGAATTTGGTTAGCTGAAACTTGTCCTGCCTTATGAAAGCTGGTTGAATATTCGGGGAATTGAACTCCATACCATTGTAGGGTTAAGCCTTCGGGACCTGGAACAATGCCAAGTCGAATTATGGTTGTGAAAGCTAAAACGCTGAGTAAGAGAGTTATGAGTAACAAAACGATTGGATTTTTCAGTTGTCTGTTCCAACTCATTTTGTTCATTTCCTTTTGTTATGGCACATAAAAAATGGGAAATTAGCGTCGTCGTTTTGGCATCAGGAACCCGAGAACCACAAGAACCCCGCCAGTTATAAGCAAGCCCATCTGAAGCTTGCTCCATCCTATAGACTTCTCAGATTCGTCGCCAGTGAATGTTCCCTCAGTTCCAGTCCATTCGCCAACGATGGACATTAATTGTATAGAGTCGCTGTCCTGATTGTAGAGCACAAATCCGCGAAGTATATATGTTCCCGGATGCGGCAATGTGATCGTTTCATGCCATTTTTGGTCGGGTTCAATTTCCGTAAGCCAATAATTCTCAACAGTTGTGATGGCAGCTTCAGTTTCGTCATATCTTTTAATCAACACGTTACTTATTATGTCTCCATGGGCGGTTGCTACGAATGTTACATTAAGCTCTGGGTCAGTGGTATAGTGTACTGAATCCTCCGTGGCTTCTACGCCGTCAATGTAAAACTTTCCCTGTGGTATTGGACTTTCGTAGGTTACTGTTGCCATGAAAAGGGGCGTTATTAAAGCTAAGCCTATCATCGCGAAGCCTAAAGCAAACAATAGCGTCCTCATCCTTCATCACCTCAACGGTGTTTTATGTTGCGTAAGGTAGTGTCTAACGAGGAAGTCGTGTTCCCGCTTAGCCTTAGCTTTGCCTACTCCTTTTTGGTATCGTCTGCTATGCGTTATGGCATGTCCATAAACTGCTTGTCGCTTAGATTGCACTCTGGTTAAGCGACTGAAGCCTTTACGTCTTCCTCGTTTCCGCTTTTTTCGCATTTATGCTCACCTTTAACTAAACATTGGAAAACGTTGGTGTGTCGTTGGTTTTCCTATCTGCGTCTTCGCCCTATCCAAGTGTACAGCACATAGAATACTATCAGGAACAGCGCGCTTGCCATGATGCCAGTGACGCCTATTGCAGTTGCAAGCCATCCGCTGATGAAAGATGCGATTAAGCCGAAGACAACGAACCATAACCAGCCAGTGGCGCCAAGCTTCTTTCCGCCTATCCAAGCGAATAGGAGGAAGAATATGGTGAGGAACACTAAGGAGCCCATGATGCCTTCGGTTCCAAGCCCTATCATCGGTGTTATCCAGTTGGTTATTAAGCCTGCCACTAACCCTATGGCGATGAACATGATTAACGCCATAAAGTTGAAACGTTGAGCCATGTCGTCTATGCCTCCTAATCCACAAGGTTAAGCGTTGAAGTCACAATGCTTACGCTGTCAGGTCCCCAGCTTCCCTTAGCTTGGTGATAAGCGCTGTCCGCATAGAAGTACACGGTGAGCACGAGGTCAGCAGCGTCTCCGCTGTAGCCTGAGAGGTCAAGCGTGAAGGTGAAGCTTGAGCTTCCTGGATATACATAGTTGTTGCCTACTTTGTATTTTGTCACGTCTGTGTCAGCAAGCTTGGTGACGTAGTACATGTTAGTGCCTTTTTCATAGCCTTGTGCGAAGCCGCTTACAACAACGTTTTCATAGTTGGTTCCTGTGGTTTTTGCTGTAAGTAATGGATACCAGTTTAGTTGGTTGATTGGGTCGTAGCTACTGATGAAGCCTGTGTTGTCACTGGATACGTATAGGCTTACGGTGAGAGTGATTAGACTTTTGCCAGGTGTGCCTCCGCTTGTCTTGTTGATGCTTCCACCATTTGAATAGGAGTTTCCGTCACCGTCAATAACGGTCATGGTTAAGCTTGAGCGAGTGAAGAAATCTAAGTTCACAGTGTTAACGGTAGCAGCAGCGGCGTCCGCTTCAGTCATGTAAGGAACTGTAATTGTTTTCCACATTTTTGCTGTGCTTTTGGCAACGTAAACATTTAGTTCTTTACCGCTTGGGTAGGTCAGAGCAGTGTCGTAGGTTCCATCATTATTATCCGTAGCAGTTTCCAGCAGGGTTTGTCCATCGTAAATTTTAACAGTGGCTCCTGTAACCACGCTTCCAGCGAATTTGTCTATGACGCTTAGCCGCAGAATTTTGTTTACTGGCACGGTGCCCGTTGGCGGTTCACCCGGCTGTTCACTGATTATGGTTTGCTGCAGGATTGTGCCATAGCGGAGCAACATTGGTGTCGCAACGATAAGTACGGCGCCGATGATTAATATGTGCCATAACTGTAATCTTCTTGCCATTTTCCTATTTTTCACCTCTTTAAGTGGTGTTTAACGTAAAATGTTTATTTGGTATCATGGATAAGGCTTATATTAACAAAAATAATTATATGTGTCCTTACGAAAATTATTACTTACATGATGGAAGTTGTCGAGTTCTGATGATATTATTGTATGCGAAGCAGTATTTGAGGATGAAAGAATTCTTCAACGTATGGGTAATAGTTATGGAGTTACGCTTCCGTCATGGCTTATTAAAATGCATCGGCTTCTGACAATGCCTATTAAAAGCGGTATTGTGCTTCGTGATAAGCATGGTGAAGAAAGATGGTATCTTATTGATTTAAAAAGTGAGAAGCCTAAGCCTAAGCAACTTATCATCAATTTTAGAAAGGACAATAACAATCAGAGGGTAAGGGCTTACATCACAATTTAAGGTGATGTGATGATGAAAAAAAGCGTCATGTTGCTCCGTTGGTTTCAGTTTCTCATGTTCTGCGGTATAATATGGTTTAGCAATTGGCTTTTCCTTTATGAAATGGCTTATTGGCGCAAACCCTTCTGGACAGCGCTTGGCAACTCGTTCTTTAATACGGTAATGTTAGAGCTGTCCGTGCTAACAATTGTTTACACTGAGTTGTTCATCCGTAACTTAAATCCAAAACGGAGGAAACGGAGAAGCCGAAGGGAGGCTACAGCCACAGTCCAGGAAGAAAAGCCTCAGCATGATGATTTTGAAGGGTTCCCTCCACTCACAGAGGTTGAGGAGACATAAGCTGTGAAGTTGCCGAAGCTACGTAGAGAAACAACAGTTTCGGGCTTGGGCACCCAAGAGAACACAGCTAAGCTTCTGATTCTGGTTTTAGCTCCTTTCTACATCTTATACTTTGGAACCTATTATCTTATTGAAATGAATTATGTAGAGGAAACTTTTGGAATAATGATTTTTTTTGTGGGCTTAGCCATTGAGATTTCAGCTATGTATGGATACAACGCTAAGAAACAGAAGGATGCTGCGGAGCATTTAAGTTTCCCGGCAAGCCTGTGGAGATTCAACTCTACTGACAAAACGCTAATAGACCTTTTCATTCCGCCACCACGAGGCATACGATACATCGGAGAATTTACAAAATCTTCGGTGGAGGAGCTATGCAAAGAAATCAAGAAAGTTATAAAGGAAGGAAAACCTAAAAATCCGAACAGAACTTCGGGAAATAATCCAAACTATGTTTACCTCATAGAAAACAAGCATGCCATTGAATATGAGCATCCACAGTTCGGTCCCTTGATTTTCAACCGTTTCATATGGATATGCCCCAGCAAATTTGAAGAAACTTTTTTGTTTACTCCTGGAGGCGAAACTTGGTATGGCAATTTTCCAGTTACTCATCCCAAAAGTGAAGGCTTAGTTCTGCATGTAATTGATTGGCACAATCATATGGGAGAATATATGCCCATCTGCATAGTGGCAGATTCAACCCGACATTATGAACAAAGCCTCGAAAGAGTCAAAATACCAAATCCAGAGTATGAACAAATAGTTTCTTCAAAGCTCTCTTTTTTGAGAGAGGAAAACATTGCATTAAAAGACCAAGTTTCCACTCTTGAAGACCATTTGAATGCTGTTTTGAAGCGTTCCTATAAGGCAAGTGAGCTGGTTAGGAAACAGCTTGAGGATATTAAAACTTGGCTTGGAGACGTAACACGTGAAACTCCGCCTTTACGCTATCGGCTACTCAATCTGAAGACATTCGGCGCCATTCTCATTGTATTGTTTATCATCTATTTGGCTTGGACTTATATGGGAGGCTAACTATGAGTTTTCTGATTCGTTACCTTCATCGAAGAAAGAAGAATCAAAAAGAAAAGTTTGAACACAAAACTGTTTTAGATAGACTTGAAGAAGAAGGTTTCAAACCATTAATAAAAAGCGACATTTTGGAAGGACGTTTGCTTGAAATAAGAAACACTTTGGATAAAATTCTCAAAAGCGACGGCAACGACCAACTTAAATTCAAAGGCAAATTAGTTGATGAAGCCTACAAGCTTTTTATGGTTTGCTCCTCAGCATGGGCGAGAAGCATGGATAATCCTTGGCTTGCGCATAGAATCAACTGCTTCATCAAACTATACAAAACCGTAAGGAACAGTCCAGCTTACCTCGATGACCTATTTATGTGTGCATGTATTCTAATCAACGTAACATTTACAAACATAGATGTGGAGCCGCTACGACCCATAATCATTCAAACGATACCGATGAAAAAAGGGATTTATCCATTAGCTGGTTATCACAATTTGAACCTACCGGAGGAACGTGAAGAATGACCGTCATTGCACAGATAACCTATATGGACAAGCTGATTCGAGACGCCATACGCAATGATGGATGGGAGTTCTGGTGTATCTGGGGCGTTAAGGGTTTTGGAAAAACAAGCCTCGCCTTAGGTTTATCATACCGATTTTATCATAGTTGGCAGAAAGTTTTCAAGCACTTAGTTTTCACCGACACACAACTCAGAGACCTCTTACTTAAACAAGAAGATGACCCAAATTACAGAGTCCCTTTAGTTGTTTGGGATGACCCCGCAGTTCACATGAGTAAGTATAAGTTTCGAGACATGCTCTCCGTAGAGTTCATGGAATTTTTCGCGGGAATACGACCTCGATTAGCCATTTTAATAGTGACAGCTCCGTTACCAACCTCCCTTCTGAAAGGTTTACGGGAAGATTACACCGCAACCATTTTCCTACCGAAAAGAGGTTACTACATTTTTCAACGTCACGTTTGGCAAGAAGATTATAGAAGCATTAGACCACGTTTCCGCAAGCTGAAGGAACAAGAAGGCTTTTTCTCTGCGATCCCGCCAGATGTTTATGAACAATATAAAATATTGCGGCATAAGTTCCTCGTGGAAAAGAAGTATAAGCGATTAATGGTGTTAGAAGCTGAAGACATCATTAACAAATTAACACCTTTAGATTTCAAGGTGCTATGGCGCATCTTTAAAAATAGAGGAATGAATGCCAGAGAGTTCAGAAGGGGAAAACGCTACTACGAGGAAAAATCCATCGTTAACAAGCTTGAGGCTTTCGGTTGCTTGGTCACTTATGAAGACCACATATACGTAACAGACCTTGGGAAAAAAGTAGCTTTGGAGTACGTCGCAAATGGTCGTCCGAAAAACCCCGCCCATGTTTATTAATATAACCTTAAAAGAAGCCCAAAATGAAGAGATTATATCAGAAAGATATGGGAAGAAATTATTTGCTACTTTAATTTCATGGTGATAAATAATGAAGCGTGGTAATCCATATCCTCATCGCTATAAGCATGGTAAAATCGAGGAAGCCACAGACCTGCAGACTTTTTCTCAGTTGATGAATAAAATTAAAAAGTCATGGGGAAGTTTCGATGTTCTTTTCATCAAAAGCCTATTGGCTTTATTCTATTGGACCGGGTTGCGGAAGTCGGAAGTTGTAGGTGCGATCTCGCATAGATATTGGACTAAAAAGCATGGGTGGAAATGGACCCAACCAGTCAAAGGCATAATGAAAGAAGACATATGGATTAAAGGGCGTTTTTTTTATGTCAAGGCTATCGCCAGAAAACATGGGAAGCGGGAGGCTCCACTAATTATTCCTTTGGATTTGCCGTATGTAGATTTGATTGTGGAGCAATGGAGAAGAACACCGGAAAAAGAAAAAGTTTGGTCCATAAGCGAGGTTCATGTTTGGCGTCTCATCAAAGATATTGCACCAAACTTGTATCTGCATTTTTTCCGTTTTAACCGCATCACAAAATTTTGTGAAAACCCGAAACTCAGCATAGCGGATATCTGCAGCTGGACGGGATTGACACCGCAAACAATCGGTAAATACTTGGAGAGAAGCGGTCGGTTTATAAAAAGAGTGGCTGTAACCCTAAAGGAAGAAGCTTAAACGCTTATTCGCTTTTTGATTTTAACCACTTCCTGAAATTATTATATCGAAGCTGAAGTTTGTGATGTTTTCTATATCAGGTGAAACTGTTAAGGTAAGTTGCGCCTCTACAACTTCTGCGGGATTCAACATCATACCTTCCAAGTTCCATGATAAGATGATGTAGTCTGTAGCGGTTGTCGGCTGCCAATTTTCAGTCCATAAACTTAACGTTAACGGTGTGTTGCCTTCATTCTGTACATAGCAGATAACTGTTTTAGATTGGTTCGGCTCAAGCATACCCCAGTCTATCTGAGTTAATGGTTGCGTTAGGTTAAAGTTTTGCCAAACTGATACGCCTAAAGTCTTTATTGACGCAACATTTGCAATTGGATATTGCACAAGCTGGATGTTCAAGCCGATACCTACTCCTAACGTTAAAATGCAAATCATAATTAAAACAATAAAAATTCGATTCATATCCTACGCCACTTTTTCAGATTCCCTGCGTTAAGATTTCTTTCATAGCAACTTGTACAAGTGAAACCGTGCCAGCCATTCCAAGCCCAAACCTCATAGTCTGCTTCAGCGCCACAATAACAATAATGAGTTGGTTTAGCTCCAAACTTAGTTAAAGGCGCCTGTGGATTCCCAGGATAATGTCTTTGCACATATTCTCTAAGAGCTTCATTAACTAAGTAGCTGAATTTTCCTTTCAGTTTGGATTCACGGTCTACAAGTTCCATGCATTTCTGGAACATTTCAAAATCTGTGACACAAAAACTTTTGATAAGATATGTCTTATTAGACTTATTTAATAACTTATTTAATAAGTGATTTTCTTTACATTTTATTTTATTAGAATGTGACACATTTTTCACCTATACTTCCTTGATGCATCACGGTTCAATCCTTCAATAATGTAGAAACGCACAAGCTCACTTTCACTTAGTCTTTGCTTTTTAGCTGTCTGTCTAACTTTCGCTTTTATATGTGGCTCTATACGGATGTGGATGTCGGCTGTGCGTTTCTCCAACATTTTTGTGTCACACTACCTCGCTGTTTTTGCATAGTTTATGTGGACTATTCTAACTCACCTTCTCCTCTTCTTTTTCGATTTCAACCAAACAATCAAAATGATGAATGGCATCGCTTTTCCTTTCGAAAATCCATGTCTTGAACATATTTTGACTGTAAACTTCCCACCACACGTAAATTCCATTGCTATGTTTCTCCAAACTAACACCGCCACTTTTCTTTAGGAGCCGACATGGTCCATTATGAAAGTAACATTTCCAATTTTCAGTCATGATTTAGCCTTCCATCGCAGTAATTCAAAATACCATTCTTCTAACATTTCTCAAGTCTCCTTCTTTTCCCACAGTTCCTTTCTGAGCAGGTCCCTCACCGCAAGCCTAATCGCCTCGCTGCGGCTTGGATAATAGCCTTCGCCTACGAGCCTGTCGAGTTCTCTGACGTATCTCGGCGGAAAATAGCAAGTCAATAATATCTGCCTCATAGCTCCCACCATGCCTTTCGCAGGGTTTTAACTCGTACTTCCGTGAATTTTTCCAGCTTTTCGATAAGCATGTGAGTCTTGGAAAGCGGTGGCTCTGGCAGTTTGCAGTTGTGGTTGTCGTAGCCTACATAGACGAATTCTGGTTCTATCTCTCTAATCCATTCGGGTAGAGTTGCTAAGCTGAATTCGAGGATGGGTTCTATGGTTACTTCTTTTCGTTTATGCTTTAATTCCGACATAGCGACGACACGGTGAACTGGGAATGGTGCATGGCTTATTTCGTCGTATGAATAGTATGTGCTACTTGGGAACCGTATTAAGTCGGTTTCTATCGTTGTGCCTAAGATAACGTTATCTGGGATTTCTGAGAATTGCAAGAAGCAAAAAGGGTCTTTCGACTGAGTTAGGAAGGTTCTGTCTGGATATTTCTCTGCGAAGCTCCATGCTTGACGAAACTGTTCTCTCGTTGCGTAAGCGGGGTCTCCGCTTGAAGGGAAAAAGATGAATTCATCCGCTCTGGTGCGTGGCGGAGTTTTCGCTAATCTCTCAAGGTGTGGATGCGGTTCATACAGATAGCAACTTTCACATTTTTTTCGTTGTCTCTTCATCTGTGCCTGAAAGCTCGGCTTGCAATAGACGCATCCATGTCGGCAGCCTACAAACCAATTGAGACTCTTCACATTTTCCTTGTACATTCGCCGCACAGCTCACTCACCTTCAACAACCTTGATGGCGGAGGCGTGTTAATCGGGTCGTAACTGTAAGCTTCCTCCCATCTATCCAGCAGAACCTCGCTTTCATCTGCGAAAGGATCTCCCCCATTTGCCACCTCAAAGTCGCAGTCCCAACATAACTTCATTTCTACTTTTTCGCCGAAGCAATTCGTGAATACGTAGCCATCTCTGACGTCTTCTCGTTCTTCACCGCATCTATCACACATCATTTTCAGCTTTCAACCTCCAAGAACGAAGTTACTTTTTCGCTTAAAAGACAAGCAAGATTATCAATGAATGCATCTGTAACATCGCACCCCAGTCCGTCAGTGATGGTAATCCCTACTTCCTGCTGCATCCGATAAACTATTTCTCTTATTTTGCTTCGCAATTTCCCTTGCTTCCATCTCCTAATTGTTTCTCTCACACATTCCTCGTTGTCTGGACATTGAGCGCAAGCATCGGACATGTTAGCGTCTCCGAAACACTCCAACCTATCTTTATCTTTATCTTTATTCATTCAGCTTTCACCTCAGCTTTATGGCTATCTTCAGCTCCTTCGGCATCGGCTCGTACTGGCTACATTTGCCTGTGCACGGCTTCCTCGTCTTATCGCAGATTATCTTGCTGCGCCGAACATTGTATCTTGCCCAGAAACAATCTTCACTCATTTTTTATCCGCCTTTTAAGTAGGAAAATTCTGCCCTCTCGTTTCCGAACGAGAAATGGATGATTATGCCTTTTTGCGTAGGCTTTCAATCCTGCATATAACGTGACGAATTTTTTGTTGGGCATAATTACTTCTACAATGTCGTCGTTGCCTTTGAGAAAATTGTTAATCATCTCTGTATAGTCGGTTTTTCTTGGAGCCAGCTTATTGAATTCCTCTTTGGATATTGGCTTCAGCCTGTAAGGTTTAGATTCACTCATCTTTTTTCTTTCCCTCTTTTTCATAGTAAACTAAAAGTTTCGTTACACCGTCTTTCACTTGAAGGTCAATTGAATGTGCCTCTAAGATATTGCGAAGTTTGAAAAGCTTCATTATGTCTATTTGCGTTTCATTGTTTAACGTGATGCCATACATTATCAAAGGCTTTCCATTTGCATCTGTAACGTCAGCGTCAAAATCGGTGATGGCAACATCTAAATTAAGTAAAATATCCATCAACTTTTTTCCATACATTATTCCACCTCCTCTTTTTTTAGACTTGTAACTACGATTTTCTCTTCTGACGATTGAGAAACCACAAGTTTGAAACCCTTCTTCGCTACGACTATCACGCTTCTGTAGTCTGGAGTGACTCGAACACCGAACCAGCGAGTGAAAAAGACTGTCTCCTGTTTAGACGGCTTCTGCTTTTTAGGTTTACCAGCAACGTAATTGCTGCAGTGGGTAGCCCAGTTCTGCGGAACCAGTCTTGGAATGCCTCTTGGGTTTCTGGGACATGAAAACCTGTTAGCTCCCTCCTTGACTAATAAGCTGCAGCTGCCGCACTTCGTGTCTAACAGAAAAACACGAGTCATCTCTCAAGCGTCTCCTTTGCTTTTTTCACAAGTTCTTCGAGAAACCTGTCAAACATTTGCTTGTAGAAGTCAATTGTTTCTTTTGAGGAAGTAGGCTTAAGCTCATAGTAAAGTATTGTATCTTCACCATCTTGAATGTGTAGGTAGGCGTTTTCTTTTTGCTTTAATGCCATTCTCTTATCGCCTCTTTCACTCCTTCCCAAAACAGTCACATTTCCACGTCATCGTTTTCAAAGTAACAGTTTTTTTCACAGGCTTCCCATCAACCAGTTTCAACTCTACTCTGTCTGGTAGAACTTTGCTTTCAATCAACTGCATGGTTTTCCCACAGAAAGGACATTTCACCCCTCTATCACCTCTTTTCCCCTTGTTTCGCATGCTTATACCCGTGCACGAAAGCGTCAACGTAAACAAGCCTTAGCCAGCGCTCCAAGAATCGCCAGTGCTCCTCAGCAAGCTTCCTCGCATCCTCACTCATCTCAGAACCTCCAAAAGTTCTCTTGGATGAAACATAGTGCAGTATTCTAAATCGCAGTCTTGCATTGATTTGAAACCGAATTTTTCTTTCCAAGGACAGTTTTCACATTTTGCCTCAAGCTTCTGCTTTGTGTTTACACGCCACTCCTCAACTTTTCTGCCGTACGCATTATGATGGACATACTTGTAGAAGTTGGGGAACGGTTTAAACTTCTCACTCACCACTTACTCTCTCCTTGAAAAAGTCAAATAGAAACTTCAAACAATCTAAACAGAGACTAAACAAGTGTACTCCATCATATTCCACAGAAAAAATCGATTTATCATCACAGTAACAGTTTTGACACCAAACTACACCTTCCTCATCGCTCTGCGATATGAAGACGTTAAGTTTTGAAGCTACATGCGTATAGTATAAGACATCATCCTCTATTTTGACTTTTAAATTACATTTCATCACTTACTCTCTCCTTTCTCCACAGTAATCTTGGAATCGTCGTGAACAAACGATGACTAACCAAGTCGTGAACCAGCCAGTTGCCTTTCGACTTCATCAAGATTTCAACGGGAACCTTGCCTTTGTAAAAACGAATCTCACTCATCGCTTACTCTCTCCTTCACCCTTCTTGAGAAGATTATAGCTGCTGCAACCTTCACAGAGCAGCGATTTAGCTGAGAGACATTTACCGAAACGGTCAATCAGCACGGTTCTATTCAAGCGAAAGCAATCTTTCACATAGTTTTTTAACGGATTCTTCATCGCTTTCTTCTCCTGCAAACATATCCGCATTCCCAACATTCACGGCTTGAAGTGTCTCCTTTATGCCAGCCGTAACACGCATAACAGAGGCAGTAGTCAACGAAGTTCAATAT
>QMYO01000020.1 GCA_003662715.1 Candidatus Bathyarchaeota archaeon
GGATAAGGTTAGGCAGGTTCTCTCCCTTCCAAACGTGGTAGGTTATTCTAGGAGTTTGAAGAAGAAGATCGTTAAAGGCAGGGTTACGGATGTAGACTGCATTAGAATATATGTTTCGAGGAAGGTTCCCGAGAAGGAGCTTAAACCATTCCACGTAATACCTAGGGAGATCGAAGGTATTCCAACGGATGTTGTTGAAATCGGAGAAGTTAAAGCATTGAAAGCTGATAAAACAGGGAAATTTCGACCAGTGATTTTCGGTATCAGCATAGGGAACTACGCTATCACTGCTGGCACTAACGGCTGGCTTTTCAAAGATAGGAAGGGTAGGGTTTTCTTCGGAAGTAACGCCCATGTTTTCGCAGATAGCCCCGTTAACAGGCCTGAAGAGTTTCCGTTAAGGATATTGTTCAGCCTGGAAGATATGATGGCGGCAGGGTTCCCGAAGACGTTGTTGCCAAGTATTTCTGGCATAGGAAAATATACTTGGAGGGAGAGACTAGCGGATGCTACCTAGCTAAAGCATTAGCTTCCCTGTACAACTTCCTAGCTGAGCTTACAGGTGCTAGGACAAGGCTTAAACCTGTTTTAGCAGTTAAAAACAAGGTCGATTTCGCAGTAGCGGAGCCACTAGTAGACTATGAGCTAAGGTTCCCTGATTTCAGCGTTGAAGAACATAGGTTTGTGGGGCTGGGTTTCGCAGGTTCAGATAGGGTTTCATGTGTTTGCAAAGCCAGGCACATTGTTGGGGAAGGGTACTGGCCAGTAGATGTTGAAACATATGATGTTACAGGCGGGGACGTAGGCAAGGTAGTTGAGAAGTCTGGTAGAACATCATGCTACAGTAAAGCAGAAATAGTGGATGACTCGGCAGAGGTTAGGGTTAGATACGATGAGGGAGTAGCCCTGTTCACAGATGTGATTCTTACTGAGAAGCTTCTGGAACCAGGGGATTCTGGAAGCAGCGTCTGGATAAAGGTGGTCTAAAATGGTTTCATCTAAGGTTTCGAGCATAAAAATATCTTGGACGTTGAGGTGCAGGAAATGCGGCCATGTGTTTGAATCTATGATGGCTGTTACACCTAGATGCCCCAAATGCGGCAACTTCGACAATGAGGTTATTGATCCGAATCTATCATACATGCAGTTGAAGGTGGTCTAGAATGGTTTCACGCAGGGTTTTAGAGATAATTGTTTTCCTCTCCCTTCTAACAGCATATACTGCGCTGGCTTTTCAGGGTAACCCTTACGCTGAGCTCCTAGGGGATCTGCTGAAGCTTGTAACTGTAGCTATTGTCTCATATGAGTTTGGAAGGGTAACCCCTACCCTAGCCCACTTGGAGCCAGAGTATGTTAGGAGAGCAGCCGCCCTATGCTTGGGTTTCGGAATTGCATTGGTGGTTGAGCACTTCGTGGTTCACGGCGGGTTCGACCCCATTTGGGAGGATCCTTTAGGGCATGAATACATAGGATTGTACCTTATTGTTGTCTCCATGCTTCTGTTGAGGAAATAGTTTTATTCCAACAGTACAATAGTTTATTTAGGGGGTAGTTGTTGAGTATGGAAAAAGATAATGTTGACCCAGTAGTGTTGGCTGAAAGAGTTGCTAGGCTTGAAGCTGACGTTGCATGGCTTAAAAAGTATGCTACAGCAAACCTTGTAATAAGCGTTTCCACCTTCATAGGCATAGTGGTTGCTTTGCTAAAAATCGTGCTGGGGTGAGGGGTTGTGGAAAAGGAGAGGCTTGGATGGAAGAGGACGTATTTGCTCGCATTAGGCGGTGGGTTAGGAGCACTCTTAGGTGTGTTGCTAACAGCATATTTAATACATTTTAGCAGAGAGGGTGAGTAGTGGCCTACAGTAATGTTTTAACAGTAGAGGTTTTGCCGAAGGAAAAGTTCAACGTTAAAATATATGCATTCTTCTACGACCGCTTCGGTATGCCGAGGGAAATACCTGTGGAAATAAAAATATGCATTGTTCATCCGGAAATAGGTTACAGATGTTTTTCAACGAAAACGCCTTTCGAAACCTCTTTGAAGGGAGGGTACATTGTTGAAGTATCTGTTCCAGAGTATTGGTGGGGCTACAGGTTCGTAATGTGGAGCGACGGTGTAACCGACAAGTATAGGAGGTTCACGGTTACTTCTGACGTTGAGCTTGGAGCAGAGTACGCGCCAATCTAAAATACTATATACTGTATATACACATTTGGTGGTATATGTGGCTGAAATCTACAGCAACGTAATCTACGTAGACGTTAAGGAGAAACCTCCTGTGGGTAGAATAGTTATAGTTAGTTATCCTAAAACAGTTTCTGCAACGCAGAACACACCATTCCACATAAAGTTCACTATTAAAAACGAGTACCCGAATGGAAGATATGTTACGGGAAAAATAATAACACATAAGGGAACAGTATTTAAAAAGAGCCAACCCCTACTACCAGGTCAGTCTAAAGAGTTCGACATATTCATACCTGGAGACGAAGTAGCGGAGAAAGGAACATACTACTGGAAAATACAGGCATGTATGGATGAGTGGAAGGTTGAAGACGAGAAAACAATAATTGTCACGGTTAAACCCCCCGTAGGCAAGGTGATTATTGTTGAGTATCCTGAAACCATTGAGCTACTACCAGATGAAGCAGTATATTTTGATGTTAAGGTGAGAAACGAATACCTTGACTACAAGCTTGTTAGAACAGAGCTAATAGACCATGAAGGCAAGGTGCGGAAAGACGAGAGAAAAATAGCACCCAGAACAGCAGATCTAATATCATTTTACCATCCAGCAATAGGTGTTGAAGGAACATACATGTGGAGGCTAAGGGTAACCAACCTAACCGATGGCAAGGTTGAAGACGAGAAAACAATAACCGTTACAGTTAAGAAGCCTGAAAAACCAAAATACAAGGTAACAATAAAGTACACCGGATTGGAAGAAGGCTTCACAGCATATGCAAGTGTACATGACGGTGAGAAATGGAGAAAACTTAAGCTACCTGTTACAGTTGAAACAACAGGATACTTGAGAATAGAAGACGTAGGTATTGAGTACCCTTCAGGCGACATCATACCGTTGGAGTTCGAGTATGACGCAGTTAATCCAATCAAGTGGGCTTGGAAAGAGTTTGTATATGCTTGTCCACCAGACTGTCTTGTGAAAGTGTTTAAACTTGAAAGATGGATGATTGATGTACCGGCAAGATATAAGAAAATAGATAAGGGAAGTATTGTTCTTAACGGAATAAGCGGGGATGGAACAATAACACTTGTTTTCAAGAAGGTGCTTGAAAGCAAATACAGGGAAGTTGAGGGTACAATTGTTGAAAGCAACGGGAAAGTAAGGTTTAAGTGGAAATGCCCAATATGCGGACATGTTAACGAGGATGTAGAAGACAAAGACGTACTAGAATATTTAGATTGGAGAATAGCAGAAATGTGCGACATATGCGGGGTTCAGTCTTATATAGTTTTAATGTAAAAATATGTTTTGGGTGGAAGAATGTCATATGTTTGGAGCTCAGGGGTGTCAGTTACTATTTCGCCCCCGCCCCCTCCTGAAGTAGCATCCGTAACCATAACTCCTGAGAGAACTGAGGGTGTAGCTCCTGTAACGTTGGAGTTTAAGGTTACAGCTGTTTTGGACAGAGAGGTTTACGACTGGGAGAAAGTGGATGTTGAAATTGTTTTAGCGGTGAACAGTAAAGACAACATTGTATCTAAGAAAACAGTAACGATATCACCGGGATATAAGGCTAAATCGGCGTATTTAACATACACGTTCAGTAAGCCAGGAACATATACTGTCTGGGGTGGTGCTAGAAGAGTAGGGTCAGCAACATATACTTACTCACCACCAGTAGAGATCACAACCCACCCAGCACCAACACCGGAACTGAAGAATCTAGCAATCACCGGAGCAATAGCGGCAATAATAGTAATAGCAGCATCGGCCATAGAGAGGAGAAAATAGTTTATTATTCCGTATTTTCTCTGGTAGACTTCTTCATAAATAAAGCTTATATAGCATAACATATTATATTATATTAGGTGGTTTAAATGGACTGGTCCCAAGTCCTAAAAACAGCCCAAGAAGAGGCAGCAAAATATTATCAACAATACCTTGAACCATTAACCCTAAGAGGACTCTTCTACATCCTGGTCTCCAAGAACGTTATCCCCAACACTAGGTCAGCCTATAAAAGGCTAAGCGCCGTACTGGCCAAGGCAAGGTATAAGGGGGATTTCCCATGGTACTACTTAAAAGATGTCACTAGGAAAGTAGAATACCTTGAACCGTTCGAATACTATCCGACGGAGCCTTTAAGTGAAGAGAAAATCATGGAGATAATTGAGAACTACATTAACTCTCATTTCGATGTTTCAGTTAACCCATGGGAGGACCAACCTAAGAGAGTAATTGTGGTTGTTGAAAAGGAGGCTTTAGGGGACCTAGTAGCTTCGTTCGTAAAAGAAGTTTTCAGCTTTGGTGTCTACCAGGTTAGAGTTATTAAGGGCTACGATAGTGCAACCGATGTTAAGAAGGTTGCTGAAGACGTTGAAAAAATACATGAAAACGGTAAAATACCGGTGGTCCTTCAGCTAGGAGACTATGATCCATCAGGAGAAGACATTGTCAGAGACTTCCGTGAAAGAGTAAAAATGCTAGCCAATGTGGAAAACATTGTTTTCGAGAAAGTAGCTGTAACAGCAGATCAAATATTGGAGCTAAACCTGCCACCTAAGCCGGAGTCGGCAGATGAAATTGCTAAGCTAAAGAGGGATCCAAGATATCCTAAGTACGTTGAGAAACTTAAGAGGGATCCTAAGCTTAGACCACTGGTTGAACAGTATGGAGGACTAGTCCGTGTAGAGCTCGATGCCTTGGCAGCTTTAAGGCCTGAAGACTTCAAGAAAATACTTAGGAAGGCTATTGAGAAGCATTTCGACTGGAACATTTACAATAATGTTACCAAGAAGAAAAAGGAGGAACTAGAGAAAAAAGCAGAGGAATTCAAGAAGCAAACCATGGAGAACCTGAAGAAACTACTTAAGAAGCAAGGTGAGTAGACATGCTCACCATAGTGGCAATAATAATAGCAATAATAATTGGCGTAATAGCAATACTAGTATATGAATTCCGTAAATCAGAAGAATTTCCCAAAGTAGGTGAAATTGAGCTAGTGGAAAAACTACCTGAAAAATGTTATATTTGCGGAGGAAAAGTAGAAATAATATTGTTCAATACAGGTTTCTGCTATAAATGCCTTGAAAAACTAACTAAATACATCGCAGACAAGTACAAGGAGGAAAACAAGTAGATTCTCTTTTTTCCACATACCTTCTTAACAATATCATGTATACTTGACCGCACATAGTTATTTACCTTTAATTATTAGTTCGAATCTGTTACAGCATTTAACACTATGCTCAGCTATGAAAGGTAGGTTGGATAAAGTAACTATGAACTCACGGCCGCACCTACTACATTTTAAAACATAATATGTTTTCGCCATTTCCGCTTCTAACTTCTCCACGGTCCAATATAGACTTTCCTTTAAGCCCAAGATCCCACATATGCCCGCAGAACCTGCATTTACCATAGTAATGTAGGGAACCCTCAATAATCTCAACATTTGACCTTCCGCAAACAGGACACCTAAGCTTCATCTCTTTTCACCTTTTTCTTTTAGTTCTTCTAGTTCGGAAAGTATTACAGCACATACAAACAGTATTGTTAGCCAGATAGCTAGCAACCCGGTTTTAATGTCTCCTGAAAAATAGTAGTAGTTTGCCCACGTAACTACAACACCTATACCAAGCAATAGACCTAGAACCCTATGTACAACACCCATCACTTAGTCGCCTCTGTTGTTACTGTATTTTTAAGAATTTGCTGTAGATGTGCCAATAATGTTTTAAACTCTTCCAAGGTAAGCTCTACTTCTCTCGTTTCCCCGTCTAGGAAGTTAACTATTATTTTAACATATTTTTCATTATCCACCGTGAAAACAACTGTAGTAACTACTGCGTCCCCGCTTAGCGCAGTAGAGCTAACGTTTAAAACCCGTCTCTCCACATTCAATCACCTCCACTTCACCAAGACCTTTTCAATTTGATGTTCAAGCATTATTAGTTTGCTATCAGGTAGTGTGAAAGCGTTTTCATAAGCATCTATAATCGCCAACTTCATAGCGCCATCTATGTTTACGTTCTCAAAACTTTCAATAGCCGCATATACTGCCTTGTCAAGTAATTCCAATACTGAGTAGGCGTGTTTTCCTTCATCTTTTCTCGGAAACAAGCTTATCAAAACCATCACTTAATCACCAGTATTAGGTATTCTGCTAGGTTCTTCAATTCCTTTCTGGTCATGCTTACGGAAAGCTTTCTACCGTCCTCTCTTTCAACAGTTACAACCACTATGTCGTTGAAGAACTCAGTATCAATCCTTCCTCTAGGAGGTATTTTACCTTCCACCCTCTTTTCCAACTGCTCCCTAAACTTTTTCACATGGTATTCGCAGAGAGCTATGTTGCCGTAAGCCCAGACTGCCTCCCTATTGCATCCGATAACGGAGCACTTAACCATCGCTTAACCACCTTGTAAGGTTTTGGTTTTCTTTTAGGACGGTAACGTATGTAGTGGTGTTTTTCAACATATTTGCAGTTCGGACACCTGTACTCTACCACGGTTTCATGTTCGAAATGGAACACTTCCTTCCTCATTTCACGGAAGCACCTAGGACACCTCACCTTCACTTACCTCCTTAACCCACCTTACTCCAGAACTTCAAGCACCAAATATTTTTCACCATCTATCCACTTTGACGACCAACCATAGGGGTCGCTGACCTTAACATACTTGCCGCTGGGAGATACTTCAATAACCTTAACCTCCTCGATGCCATCATATGGGCCCCTTATTAAAACCCTTTTACCAACAAGCTCCTTCCAACCAGCCATCACCTATCACCTTCTAGTTCCTCGTATAGAAGGTGTTTAACGTATTCGCCCCATTCATTAAACCATTTACCGCAGAACCTACATCTCCACTTTACCACAGCCTAGCCACCTCTTGTTTTCCACCATTCCTTAATTATTTCCCTTATTGCCGCAGAATAGTTTACTCCCTTAGCTCCGGGAGTTGACGCCACCATTTCTTTAAGTTTTTCTCTAACAATCCTGTCCGCTTCCTCATCTAAAGAAATAGAGATCTTTCTTACCTTACCCATTTTACCACCATCTTTAAATACTACCTTACTACTATTTAAATCTTAGGGAGGTGATATTGTGAAAAGAAGAAACCCAGGACAAGAAGAGGCAATAATAGAGGTAACGTTAATACCGGAAACATGGATTATAGCGCCACTTGTAACAGAGCAGCAGCTTAGAAGATGGTATGAGAAAGGATGGATTAACGATGAAGACCTCCACCTGGACAGGAGTGCTGGGTGGTTAACACACCCGCACTCCCCAGGCAGGGCCTTTCCCAGATCAGCTGATGGTAGGCCGATAATTTTCAAGCTTTGGCTACTGGCTCCTATGAAGCGTGCATGTGATAAGCTAGGGTATTCCAGGAGCGTGCTTGGCTTCTCAATTATTGACGATCACGGGTTCCCGGTCGAGTATGTTGAAATACCTGACCAGCCTTTAAAATACCGTAGAGTCATATTGGGGCCTAAGCAGTCAACGGAGTATTTCGAATACATTGACAGCACTTATGAGTTAAAGTTCAGGGTTAAAACCAGGTACCCCAAGGAGTTCTGCGAAATCCTCAACGCAGCTGGAAGAATAGGTTTAATGGCGAGATCAGGTAAGGGATTCGGAAAGTTCAGAGTTTCCTTCAAGGTGGAAACACTTAAAAACCAATAACCCCTTTTTTCCCATATACGTGTAGGGAATGTATCCCCTTCCCGAGGGGATGAACCCCAGCGCACAATATCAACTTAGAAAACTTCATTTAAAAGTATACAGTCTGCAACACGTATTTAACATCACCTATCATGCATCTCCCATCATAAAATGATAACACTTCATATCGCACTCGTCATACTTAATTCATAATTAGCAACATTTAAACCACAGCTTCAACCCTGCAGTTGCAAGGTTTCATTTCACACGCTAAACACTGTAATCGGCAGATTCCAACCAACAACTAACACCCACCATTCACAGGTTAAATTGCATAAATTTTAACCGACAATATCGATTAACCATATTTAAAGGCACAACATTAATTCACAATCTGACAAATACCAACTCTCAATTATAACCATGAAAAGAACAACCCGCAACCTCAAAAACCAAATATGAAACATTTCTCCAGCCTCCAGAATAACGTTTATATTCTTACGTTAAAACAGTATATTATGATGGGAAATGACATATCCAAACGTAGTACCTCCAATGGCCCACACAGCACCAACAGCCGACGTAGTAGTTTACAGGGAAGGAAACCTAGCCGTAGCAGTAGGTGCAAAAACAAAAATAAAAATAGCTTCATCAACAGACCACGCACAAGTAATACAGAAAGCAATAGACCACGTAGCAAACAAGGGAGGGGGAAGGTTATACATTAAAAGTGGAGTATACTGTATATCAGATACCATAACGATCAGCAAACCAATTCATATCGAGGGCGAGTTTGCAGGATTTGAGACATTCCCAGCGGACGAGCATGATATGTCATATGTAAAGGATGTTAGTGGAGTGATTCTAGAAGTAATTGAGGAAGGAAAGGATGCAATCAGAATTGAAAATGTTGGCTTGCCAATTACTCTCAAAAATTTAGTAATCAAGTTTTCCAGCAACCTAAGTAAGACTGGTCATGGTATTGCGTGTATTCCACCCATACTAGCCAGCGATCCTGCCCTCAGGGAGACGGGTATATGCTATTTTCTTTTCGAGAACGTTAACGTCATAGGGCATGATGGTGATCATTATGGCTTCTATATAGTGAATCCATGTGTTGGCACATTAATTCAAATCTTCAGTTATGGTGGTGGTGGACTCTTTATAGAGTCTAACGGTAAGTGGCACTGTGGAAATCTCGTGGTAATCCATCCATACGTGATTAGAGAAAAAGGTGGAACAGCACACTGCTACCATCTCAAGACGACGAATCCTGACAAAGGTTCTCTACTGAACCTAATGCAGTTTCTCCGTCCCCAATGCATAAATAGGGTGAACGATGGTGGTTATCGTTGGAGGGATGAGGGGGCTAAATGGTACGGGGTTTACGAGCCAGATCTTGAGGGTTATGGAAATGTTGATATTTCTGATGAAACTGTATGGGTATCTTCATTCGGTGCACCGCATGTAAGGTTCTTGGGCAGAACTGTTATTACAACGCGTTTATCCGTCATATACTCTGGTGAAGAAACCGTACCAGCTAACACCAGTAGCATAAATGTTAACTTCGCTGACAAAGGATTGGCAGACTACGGGTCAGATAGGTATAAAGTACTCGCTCTTCCAGAATGGGATACGACAGTATATGTAACAAACAAGAGCACGTCTGGTTTCACGCTAAACTTCGGTTCACCACCTACAACTGATAGTAAAGTTTATTGGCTAGTTATTGAGCCGTAGGTGACATCTTAGATGTATCACATCTATAAGACAACCTATCTGACGAGGACGGTGACGACGTCCACGAGAGCATCAGGGTCAAGTTCGCTAGTGCACCGCCGAGTGGAACAGACAACGTTAAGGTGGTTTGGGAAGTAGAATACATAGGCTAAAAGCCGTTAGCCTTCTTTTCTTTCATAATCCATGCATGGAGGATCAGTTTCCAAAACACAGTTAAACCTATAGTATGGACATTCCGGTGTTAAAAACTTCCTACATGAGCCACAACATTTAAACTTAAGCCTCTCCTCCCTTGGTAGGGAGCGCCAAACCCAAACAGACCTAAGCTTCTCATCCAAAACCCTAGGAAGCTCCTCCTTCAAGTCCTTCAAAATATCGTAAACTATCCTCCACAGCAAATCAAGATCATCCTTGGACACTACTTAACCACCTCAAGAACTGTTTGTTTTGAGAGTTTAACCCATTTTTCCATGGTTTCTCTGCTTATTCTGCCTCGGGCGTATAGGTTGCCCAGTATTTTGCTTCGCCAGTAGGGATCCTGCATTGTAAGTATGATCGCCTTCTTATCATGGTAGGGGCAGAACATGCAGTTGCCTGAGTGACCGTAGATCCTGTAGCATGGGTTAATGTCTAAACCGTGTTCTCTAATGTACTTAACTACTTGGTTCCTAGTCCAGTCGAATACGGGTTGAACACATACTGTTTTAGTTAGCCTGGAAACGTTTATGAAGCCAATGTTTCTTCTTCTCGGACTATCCTCTTTCCTTATTCCTAAAACCTGGACACCGTAGGCATGTTTCTCTACAAGCTTCAGCTTAAACTGGTATAGACACCACCTATACTTTCCAATAATAGGTGTTCCCCATTTCCTGAGTGCTTCGAAGAAATCCAGGTCCTCACGTTTAACATGTTTCAGCTTACCCTGGATTCCAAGCTGCCTACAGACCTGGTGAACATACTGGTTGCATAGTGGATGAGTGTTACCAGTAACTTCAACATATAAAATATTCCAGTCATCATGTTCCACATTGTCTAAAACCCAAAGTAAAGCAGCTAAACTATCCTTACCACCACTAAACAACACAGTAAACCTTTTCTCACCAAGAAACCTTCTAACATCAACCCTGTCAAAAACACCCATCACCTAACCACCTCCTCGAGGGTTTTCTGCCTTAAAATATCCCTAGCGTAGATTCTCCTATTAGCCACGAAGAAGGCAGATCCTTTACTCTTCATCTTGCTTTCAAGCTCAACAAATCTGCGGAAGAAATCAGGGAACCGGGCCCTTAAAACCATAAGCTCCTTCTCACTCATGAAAACACCGCAGCAACATGTTTCCTTAACACCGATCCTATACCATGGAGGATAGGGTAAACCATGCTCCTCAATATATTTCTCTACCTGTTCATCAGACCAGTCAATAATGGGGCAATAACCCCATGCAAGAGCGTCCCTCTTAAATATTATTTGAGGTAGATTGGCTCGTCTAGGAGACTCGTTGCGCCTTAACCCTAAAACCTCTGCTTTAGATCCTTTAAACCTCTTAACATACTGTATTACCGGTTTGAGTTTTAAATGGTAGCAACACCACCTCCTAGTTTTCTTGGGGAAACCGTATTTCAAAACCATGTTTTCGAAACTCGTTTCTGGCCTTAAAACCACCAAATCCCATCCAAGACTCTTAGCAACCCTTCTAACATATTCTTCAACACCGGGAAGCATAACCGTAGTGTCAACGTGTAAAACCTTAATCTCGAGGTCTAGTCCCCTAGTATCCTCTATGAAATAATGCGTAGCAACCAAACTATCCTTACCGCCGCTGAAACATGGGAAAGCATATTTAATCCTGTACTTGACAACAAAATCCCTAGGCCTCACTATTCTTCACCTCCCCTGGGTTCGAAGTCTTTGCATGCTTTGGTCAGGTTCATTTCCATTTCAGACACCAGGTTGTGGCCCTTAAGACAAGTGTATGTTTTCTCCTCATAGTCGAACACTAAATGTTTACAGTTAAGACAGCACTTATGCCATGGAGCAACAAGGTAAGTAGTCCGGCCCATCCTCCAAGTCTTAAACACGCCGAGAGCCTCCAAAGTCTGAAGTATTTCATCAGCAACCCTCTTACGGACACCACCAAGAACACTAAGCCACCACTCCTTCTTCCTAGCAACACCACCCCTATCCTCAAGAAACTTCTCAGTCCTAACCTTCTTCTCAGCAATAAGCTCATCCGAAACAGTGTAGAAAACAATATTGTTTCTAATCTGATCCAACCACAGGAGAGCAAGTGTGGTTACAGGGTTACACGGCCTTGTATCCACACTTGCTCTCCTGTGGTTGGATCAGATTAGAAACAATATTGTTTTCTACACTGTGTCGGA
>QMYO01000021.1 GCA_003662715.1 Candidatus Bathyarchaeota archaeon
ATGCCATACTCTGCGAGGTTATAATATGAAATTATACAAACACAATTGTCTATCCATACTCATAATATCCTTAATGATTATCTATTCACTAATCACACCTCCATCAATCCTAGCCCAAGAAAAGCCACCAGAAGAGCCCCCTGAAGAACCACCAGAAGAAAAACCATGGTGGAAAGATGAACAAATTAACGGAACCTTTATTTTTTGGGACAAGCAACACAACGTTTCACAAGAATCATGGAGCTGGATAAGCCAAGCTTGGGAGTTCGGACCGTTCCCCAGCTTTGAAATTTATCTTCTAAACGGAACCAAAGTAACCGACACCAATTACGTTCCACTCGGCGAACCTTTCAAGATTGTTATAGATGTTAAGAAAACGATATTCACTGGAAACATGACTCTGGGACGGGCTGGAGTCAACTGGCACGCAGATCTGAGGACCAAAAATGGAAGCGAAACTGGTTTTGCACATAGTAGGATGGTGTACATTAATGAGATGGTCACGCCGTACTGGAATGAGTCTGATACGTGGCATATAGAAAGCTTTGTCTTCAACGAAAGTGAAACTTTAGCGCCTCCAGGAGAGCCTTTACCTCCTATGGAAAAGGGTGGAGAAGTCAGCTTCTACCAATTCGATGAAAATGCAAGCAAAGTTATAGAAACTAATGAAAGATGGAAAATTGAGATAGTTGGTTCTTTCAATGCCACAACAACTCCTATCGGTCCTTTCTGGGTTGATCTTGAAGTGACAGATTCATGGGACAACTGGATTGACTTCGGCTACTCAGCTTGGGTCGGTAAAGTGTCACCTCATCGCATGATAGCTGTGGGCAAACCTGGACTCACATTCGGTGGTTTCAAGGACACATGGACTTTTGAAAAGCTGGATATGGAAAACAACCCTGTATACTCCGTTTCTAGAGGCGCACCTTGGAAAATGAGAATTAACGTTACTTCTTCTGACCTAAAAAACGTAACTATTGCATTTGAGCTTGATTGGGGCGTAAAAACTTATGTTAATGTTACCGGCTGGTATGAAGAGGTGGTAACCGAATACGGCGGATGGGTTTATAACGAAACTTCTGGAACCTACGAATGGAACAGCACGATACCTGTCACCCGCACCAAGCAAGTATATGGTCCACATCTCGAGGAACGCTGGACCAATGTACAACATGAACGTTGGGTGAATGTTACTCGTTCTTACTGGGACCCTGAAACAGGTCAAGAAAAATACGAAAATTTCACAGAGTTTGTCCCGGAAAAAATGTTTCTGATTTATGATCATACAACTCAAAGTTTCATGGTTAAACAAGGTTATTCGTACTGGTCCTATGACCCTGAACTTCACATGGATCGAGACTATCTGGTTTTGTATCCTTTGAATACTTCTGACCCAACTACTCGCTTCTTCAACCTATCCATAAACGATTGCAGCGTACAGCAACCCGAACCCGACAAATACGTAATAGAATTTGTAGGTTCCTTCTCCAACACAACCTATTCCGATAGAGATGAGTACTGGATTCAGGAACCGATGGTATACAACAGTTATGGTCGACTATGGGCTGACTGGGAGACATTTACTCCGAGCGATTTCCAAATTGCCGTGGATAAGCTAGTGGCGATCACAACCATAATTGACAAGGATGGTCGAGAGGCAAAGATGTGGATGTTCCAAGTAAACCCGGGCGATTTCTTCATAATTCAAAGCAAGCTGCAAGGAGCAAACGTGAAGTACACGGATATTGATGGCGTTGGCGTTGTCTTCCGCACTGGCGAAGGCAGATGGGATTCTGAAACAGAAAACTACTGGTCTGACGTGGAGATTAGACTTGTTTATGACCTAACTACGGGCGAGCAGAGTTCGGTTACTTACAATTGGACTCGTAAGGATGTTTATGTTTATGGACCGCACAAGGGATGGGAACTTGTAAACAAGACGGATTGGCATGAGGAATACAACGAAACCACAGGCGAGTGGGAGTGGGTGAAAAGTCCATATCTTGAGTGGAATGAGACAATAATTACAGACTGGCATTGGGAACACCTCAGTCTCAATCAGACAGAGTACCGTATTGACCCGAACTCTCCAAACGTGTGGATTAACATGGACGAAAAATGGGTTCCAGACGAAGACCCCGCTTTTAGAATACCCGTCTCCTACGCTGAACTGAACTCCGCAAACATATCCCTCATAGATGGAGTAGTCACTGTTAGGCTGAATGTAACTTTCTCGCCAGAGGCTCCTCAAAGAAACTATTGGTGGGAACTAGGCTTCAAAAACATGACATTCAGCAGAGATTGGAGTTCAGGCTGGGGCGAGCACACGGTCACTGAATGGACCTCTGAATCAGTTTATTACGTAAACGGCACAGCCACTGGCAACCAACCATGGTATGTAACTCGTCCTTCAATGCCGCTTTACACAATCTACAACGGAACAAGATACAGGCTGGAGGAAGCTCCTTACATCACTATTGATGGCAACGATCTGCTCATAAAGACGCGGACACAATATGATTGGTGGAGAGGAGAAGAGTATACGGAATATTTGTTCCGTGATCCATACGACCCTCAGCTTGGAACAGAGCCAAGATATTATGAGCTAATGAATGGAACCAAAATATACGTGACAGAAGCATACCAGGTCTTAATTCGCACCCTCACTTTGAACGCCACTGGAGCATACAAATTCGATGGCGCGAACGTCATACCCATACCCAACGGAACCGTTTTCAGCACTTTTATGGATCACGCCGAGCAAGACTGGTCTAAGAGCTACTGGGATCCAGAGCTGGATCGTGACGTTGCTCCATACTATTATGAACTTCTCAACGGCACCCGCATCTACAGAGATGAAGGGTTCGAAATCCAAAATTACAACATGACCACCAACCGTTGGGAACTGTCTTATCCCGTATATACGGAAAACGCAACATCTCTGCTGGTTGACCGTGCTGGACAAGGAGTCATGTTAAACCACACAACCGTTGTTCTACTCAGAGAATCCAATAGTTGGTGGCAACCTCTTCCCGACGGCACTGGATATTATCTTGTAATGAAAAATGGCACCCGTATCATCTATTCTGGGGCAAGTCCTCCATGGGAGGTTCCAGATGAAGAACGCATAGCCACCATAAATGGCATAAGCTATCAGGTTGGCTCGCCCACAGATTATTATCGTGGCACTTATCAGGGCAAATCTCTCATGATCCGAGGAGGGGGATGGGAAGGCTTTGTACATCCCTTCTATTACACGGACCTCGGCATTCCAGGCGGAGTGATGTATGAATTGCCATATCCAGGAGCTATGGCCATGTCTTGGTGGGATTTGGAAGGCATTGAATCCGAGGGCCACAAATTGAAAACTGTCATGTCGTTCACGGTTGACAACGTTAAATATAGGCTATACTTAAGCGAAGACAAACTTGACTACTATATAATTGTGGATGGAAATCGTGTTAATGTTGCTTGGCCTAAAAAGGACTTTAGATATTACTACGCTAAGATAAATGGAGAAGAACACTGGGATCTAACACAAATCGGATGGATTCTTCAACTCGGCACGTTTTCAGATAAATCGGGACAGTTTAATTCTGCTATGTCATTCGTGACACAAACAGGATACGATCCTATGACTCTGATATGGGATGAATATAACAAATATGGCTATGACAGGGAAAACTCAACCGTCTACCTCACAGCCCTTAATGGCACGAGATATGATATCCATTCTGGAATCTATATAACAGTGTGGGAAGTTCAGATAGGCAATGAAACATACTACACCACAGACGACCATGAACAGTGGGAGGATGTATATAACAACCAAACAGGCGAAATGCTGCATAAGTCATACATTAGGTGTTTAGATGGAACTAAAGTATACTTCGACTGGGAAACAAAACCAGCCAGCTGGACCAACGAAATCCACATTCAATTACACGGAACAAACTACACAAGAATAATTCCGTTCAATTGGCAAATGCAACCCGTTTTCGACACAGTCTACATATTTAACATAACTATTCCAGCCTTGCCAGGAGATCCAAATCACACGAATGTCTTTTACGAAGACGGAACTGAAGTACCTGTGGGGGCTTCCTTTAAGACGTTTGGTACTAGCCGTGGACCTGGCACGCAAGGTGAATATGACTATTCTGATGGAACTCTGCTTTGGGCATGGCTGCCGGGCATCGAGGCTCCATGGAATAAAAGCATGTGGGTAAATTACTTTACAGCTTTAAATGGCACGCGCATCTACTGTCAAGACTTTGGTTGGAGAGGCGATTCTTGGGATGTTTTTAAACGTTGGGACTTCATCAACGGTGATCCAAATGCTGGAAACAGAACCGCAGGAGTTGTTGAAGGCGGATACGCTGTGTATCTGAACGACACCATAAGGCTTGATGTTACAACTCCACATCCTCAAGGAGGACAGCCCGATATGTATCTCGTAATGAAGAATGGCACCTACTTCACTGTGCATTTGATTCACGAAATAGGCAGCTACCTCACGGTCATAAACAATAACACTTATCTGTTCAGGGATGTGGTGACCTACTACAACCTCACAGATTCAGGTATTACATACAACATAGTTGATCCTTTCAACCCTGACCCTAATCATATACTGACTCCAACCATGCACAATGTTCCAGTGATCAATCCTGACCGTATGACTTGGCTCTGGATGAACGCCACAACCGATACGGTGCTTCAGGATGTTCAAGGCTATTATCTCATAAATGCTACAGACTATACACGATTAAATCTAACCTCAGTCAACAGTTGGTGGAATTTAACTGAAAGTGTTAGAAAAGACGTGTTTCGTGGCGTATGGGAAATAGAAGAGGGTCAGCCGAGATTCAACATAACGATTAACGGTCAACAATACTTTGTGGTCGACCCTAGCCCAGTTATGGATCGATGGGACGGAGAATGGGCTGTAGAGCAGACATATAGATATCCCAAGTCGCTTTCCATCACTCTGGGTGGAATAAACTATACTATTGATTTATTCGAAGGATCATGGTGGAGACATGACCTCCGTTGGAGACGCTACGAAACCATCACGTTGCCTAATGGAACAACGCTTGAGGTGGATGAACAAGGTCGATGGAAACCCGCTTATCAAGTTCAGATAGGCACAGAAGTACTTAACATTCAATTGAAGGATATGAACATCTACAAGAGACACACGGTGTGGGGCGAAGTCTACCGCTGGATGCTGACCGACCTAAACGTGCACAGTATTCAATCAGTAGGAGACTTAGTTGTAGGCACACCAGAATGGGGAATGTGGGGAATCCGAGCTTTCAACATAGTCCCAGAAACCGGAGCAGTTGACTTAGACGGAAACTTAAACACCACAGACGACCAATACTTCGTGAGGAGAATACACCAAGGATCTGACATGTGGAACAAAACTGAAGACCGAATGTTCGTGGAACTCGTATGGGACCCAAATGCTTCCATGATTGACGATGAAATTCACATCGGAGCGTGGATGGGCAAAGTTCACGTCTTATGGAGCTTCGAGTGGAATGAAACCTACATCTGGTATTACGCATCCAACATGACTGCTGTTAACTCAGCGACGTTACAACAAATAAACGCCACCCTAAGAGACAGCATAACTGGATTGCCTAATCCAGGTTATTGGGACATAGCATACATGATTGAAAACGTCACATGGACTGACATTTTGGCTAAAGCTGAGAGAGAAAACTGGGATTGGATTAAGGACAACAAGAACGAGTGGGAGTGGATGTGGTTTGGTACCCAGCAAGACTTCATGACAAGCTGGATTGAAAACAACTCGAGACAAATGGCTGGAATAGGATTACGCTACGAGTTCGCAGGATTATCCCTCTACAACAACACTGAACAAACCCACTTCTTCATGCCAAAAAACGTGGGCAACATCACCTTCGTGACGCCTGGAGAAGCTTTTGGAAACATGAACGCTACTGGCGAGATGATAGTTCCTGGAAACGAAACAATCACTTTCGGAGTCACATACACTGATGTAAACGGAACCCTCTTCCCATTCAGTGAAGAAAGGTCTATGTGGGGATGGTGGGATAGAGTAATCTACGGCGCAGACTTTGATGCTCCAGACTTCACGAAGAAGCCCACTGAATCCACGATTGACGAAATGTCGTTTGCAATTCACTTCAGCGCTAACATCACCAACGATGAATTAAACAATGAAGCGTCTATGAAGATTGATCAGAACATAGGAAACTGGGAATTAGACCATGACGTAATAGATGGTAGACAAAAAAACGTCAGCGGCACCATGGTTTACCTAAGAGGCAACGATGTACTTTTGAACCGAAGCCTAGCCATAAACTACTACGTTACAGCATTCACTGGCATAGCTTGGGAAGTCAAGGACGAAAAAGGCTCAACCGTAAATAATAACAACGTCACAGAATCCTCCCGCTTCGACGTAGCATCAAAACTAGCCAACGCAAGCTTCGCCACCGTAAAGCTAGGCAGCACCTATGACTGGAGCAAGCCAGTCGCCGTTAACGACACAATCCGCACCTTCAACGTCACCAGCAAAACCACCCCAATAGGAGCGTTTAAAGCCAGCTTCGAATCTGAGTCAGGTAAGTCCTCAGCAGGCTTCGACATATCCGCCATGATGTACTTCCTTTCTGTAGGATTCTCAAGATGGGACGGATACGCAGTTTACAACGACCCAGAGGTCGCATTTCTCATAAGCACAGGAGCTCTTGCGCCTCCAGAAGGAGGATTCATGGAACAACTGGCGCAGAATTGGTGGATCTTCGTGCTGATAGGCTCTGTAGCAGCTGTGGCAGTGATCTTAGTTGTCTTCCGTGCTAAAGTGAAAAGTGGTCTGCTGCGTTTACGACAATCGATTGGATCAGTGTTACATCGAGGAAAGGGAGCAAAAAGTCCGAGTCCTGAAAAGCCACCGAGATTAAAGGGAAATCCAAAAAATCTCGGATAAATCAAACTTTTTCTTATTTTTCCATAGAATAAGTTTTAACTTACCGAGTTTCGCCAAATTAGCCTTTAAAGACATATAAACCATTGTCGTGTTTGGGAAGATGATGCTCCATCATCTCTATAAAGCATGCACTATTTTTGACTTCGGAATCTGAAGAATCAACAGCGTTTATACGTATACAAGAAACAATTGATTTCCGATTTATGACGTATGGGTGCGTTAGGAGTGTCTTTGTGGTGGTGTTACGTCTAAACTCTAAGCTAGCTGGCTTCTGCGATAACAACGCCATAGAAGTATGTGGTATTCCTCTAAAAAGAAACACCTTAACTAAGTTGAAGAAAAAAGCGAAGCGCTTGAGAGTTTGGTTTAGCCACCTAAAAAAAGATGAGCGTAGACTCCTAAACCTTGTGATAGCGGTCGTGGAAAGAGTCAAAAGCTCCCTCTTAGCTAAAATCCTTACACCCATTGTGAAAAGATTACTAGAAGCCATGGGAAATCCACAAACCGTTTTCAAAATCTTAATGGGCGAAGTTGCCTACAAAATGATAAAAGACGGACTCATCCTAGCCCGAAAAATCAGTCAAATAGCTCTAAACTGGGGAAACAAATCAGCCACCAAATGGCTTCTAGACACCAACTTCATACAATATTTAAGCATAATGGACCTAAACAAGCCATAAAATGCATGCCAATAATTCCTAATACCTTAACTTGAGCAGGAGCACAGAACACCCAAATCAACCATCAACTTAGCAATACATGTAAAAAAGCAGTTGGAAATAGAAGCAGGACCTGACCATGGAAAATAGAAAAGATCGGTTGAGGTAGTGGAAAAGGCGAAAGAAAAAAAGAAGACCAGAGGATCCTTCTCTTCCATCTCATTTCCAACACCTCTCATCAAGGAAATTGAAAACATCGTGGAGGAGTTAGGCTACTGGCCGACCAAAACAGCATTCATCCGAGAAGCAGTTATGGAGAAGCTAGAGAAACATAGGAAAGAGCTTGAGACACGCCGCGCTCGCGAGAGCACAATGACTTGATAACGGGGAACACAGATTTGACAGCGATTAAAGACTATTTGAATGCTAACCCTGGCGCTTTTGAAAGGATAGATTTCAAATTTCTAAAAAGCCTCCAATATAAAGCACCAAAAAAGGAAAGTTAGCATTTGAGCATCATTGAGCTAATTTTTCTTCTAGGCTTCATTGAGACAGTGATTCTGTTTTTGTACGCGATTCGATGGTATTTATTTGCTTTTGTTTCACTGAAGTTTAAAATAACAGACAGGTTTAGAAAACATAATTGTAATCCACATTCTTGCTTCGTTAGCATTTTGCTTCCCATCTATAACGAGCCCAATGTGATTGATCGATTATTGAAAGCATGTACTTCTTTCAATTCGCCTCCTTATGAAGTCGTCGTTATTGACGATTCTGATGACGGCATTACAACAGAGAAGTTGAAGGCTTGGCGTACCCATCCCCAAGTGAAAGTGATTCATCGAGATTCACGTGAAGGTTGGAAAGGCGGAGCCTTAAACGTAGGCTTAGACCACATAAATCCAAGAAGCACACATGTTTTAATCTTCGACGCAGATTTTGTTCCATCCAGCGACCTTGTTAGTCGCTTCCTTGCTAGATTTAATGGAGATGAAGTCGCTGCGGTTCAGGGTTATCAAAGGCATGATCTCAATGTAGAGGAGAACTGGATAACGAAAGGTGTGAGGGTTTGGCACAGTTTGTACAATCTGGTTGAGCTGAATGGACAGCAGAGACTAGGACTTTTTTCACCTTTAACCGGCAGCGTTTTCATGGTGCGAACTGACGTATTGCATAAGCTGAAGTTTGAAGAAGTCACAGATGAAGATTGGAACCTAACTATGCGTCTATATGAAAACGGGTATAAAATCTTCTATGATCCAAGCTTAGCTGCATCTGGAGAGTGCCCAAGCACTTTAAAGCGACTTTTCAAGCAGCAAATGAGGTGGGCGGAAGGACACACACGAACCTTCAAGAATCATTTTTTGAAAATATGGAAATGTAAGTTTCTTAGATTACGGGAGAAAGTAGATTTCATGTTTATTGGCTACTCTTTCCTGAACTCCACATTAATTATGGCACTCACAGCAGCTTGGCTAATCACCATGATGTTTCCCAGCGTTTATCTTCCTCTTCCCATAGTGCAGATTGGGCTGTTTCTGTTATTGATAAGCATACCCGCCGCAATCTTTGCTTCCCTAGTAGCACTTTCCCTAGAAGGTACCATAAAAGACTGGAAGAAAATTGGTTACGCCTGGTTACTAAACTTCATCGTCACTCCAGTGATAGCTTTTGCAGCATTGAAAGGACTATGTAGACGAAAAGGATATTTTCATCGGACATATAAAACTGGGAAAATATTAGGGGAGAGACGTGAGCTTGCCATTTAATTTCGTCAATTTCGTGACCCCCTAGCGATGCCTTCTCTGTTAGGTAAAAATATAAAGGAAAAACCCTTGAGCCACACACTTCTTAAGGGTTTCAATGTAAATCATAGAAAAGGCCTTTTCCTTTCTTTCATCTTTGGCTTTGTTACTAGGTTGATACCTGAAGTCTTATCTTATCGATATCCCATAGGTTTCGACACGGTGTACTACGCAGCGAGGATTGAGAGTGGAGTAGTGTGGCATCACTGGACATCGGTGTTTTCGACCTGGTTGCTTTACGGAATTTTGATACCCGTGTATCAAGTTGCGCAGGTTTATCCGTTTCTTCTGTTGAAGCTGGTAGCGCCTGTGTTGTACGCGTTGAATGTGTGTGGCGTTTATTATTTTTCTAGAATGGCATTGGGTTGGGATGTTCCTAAGGGTTTGATCGCCTCGTTTTTCTTTGCGTTTCAGCTGGCTTCGTTGAGATTATCTTGGGATCTATACAGAAACATGCTTGGACTGGCGATTCTCCTTTTTACGTTGCCGTTAATTTGGCAAATAGAAACGAAGAAGGGGGTTGTGTTATTCATTTTGCTTTCTCTATTTGTTATATTTAGTCATGAATACGCGTCAGTAGTTTTGTTTGTGGTAGTCTTAGCGGTTGCAATAATCAACTTATTCAAAGCAAATAAAGCGAGAATAGTTAAAATCTTGATGGCATCGTTACCAGCATTTGCCGTGTTTTTAGCGAGCCTTTACATATTTATGACGCATAACGATGCTTTTGAAGTAAGTGCTTATCAAGTCATTTTGCCTTATTCATCCGACGTAGCGACAAATGTGATGAACGTGGGCGACACTTTCCATCCCAGCCCAGATGGTTTCGGCTTCTTTGTTGACTATTTGGGCGTTGTATCGTTGAGTCATTCTTATGTATCGTATTTTGACTTAGCTTCAAAAGTTTTTTCTCTTTTCGCTGTCCTGTATCTGCTAAATTTGCCACTTATTTTTATTGGCTTTTTCAGAAATCAAATTATAGATGTTTGGACTTCGCTTCTTCTATTCGGGTCCTTTAACGCTTTGATTACACCCTTTTGTGCCTTGAATTTATGGGATAGATGGATGCTTATGTTGGTTTATCCATTTACATTTTATGCAGTAAATGGCATTAGTAAAATTCGGAAGAGTCTAAGCGGGAACGTTAATTCTAACTTCAAGTGGTTAAGGCGTCCAAAAGTTTCAAAGACGATAACATACGGCACCTTTTTTACGACACTTCTAGCCGGTTCAGTTTTTATGGTTACTCCGCTGTTTTATGGTCGATATGGAGTTTTTTCTCTTCCAAATGTTTATCCATATTTTCCTGCTACCATGCAGGTTAATACTCTTCCTTTGCAAGATACGGCAGATGCAATTAGAGCTATGAAATGGCTAAATCTACATATAATAGATAGTTCATCTCTTATCGTTCATGAGTCATTTTTGCCATGGGCAATTCTATACTTAGACAGGACGTCTAACGTTCTTTATTTCGCTAAAGACATTCAAGGTGCCGTGAATTTAGCATTGGCACATGACTTCAATCCTATATATTTCATATGGTGGAATCTAGATATCGGTTGGTATGGCATTGTTGTTCCCGCTGGTTTTGAAGCAGTATTTGGCAGCGGAAGAATATCTGTTTTTGAATATCGTGGTTAGGGTTCTTTGCGATTGAGGAGTTTGAAGATTAATAGTAAAAATCGCTTAGAATCAGAGACTGTACTAGATAGAAAACTTGTAAGCATAGTGATTCCAGCCTTAAATGAAGAAGATGGCATCCGCAAAACCCTATTAGAAATTCCTAGAGGTGAACTAGAAAAGCTTGGTTTTGACACGCAGATCTTGGTTGTTGACGGAAATTCGGATGATGATACGCAGAATGTTGCGCTCAAAAATGGTGCCGATGTGTTAATAGAACCAATTAAAGGCTATGGAAGAGCTTATAAAACTGGTTTTAGTTACGTGAAAGGCGATATAGTGATAACGCTTGATGCGGATGCTACCTATCCTGCTTCTGAGATCCCGGACATTCTTAGAATTTTGGAACGTGAAAATGTAGATTTCTTGACCACTAATAGATTTGCAAGTATGGAAGATGGCGCGATGAGTTTCGTTAATTGGCTTGGTAATAAAATTCTCTCCTTTGTCACACGTTTGCTTTTTTCGGTTCACATCAAAGACTCTCAATCAGGTATGTGGGTTTTTAAAAAAGAAGTGCTTTCAATGATACTGCCTAGCTCAGATGGGATGGAGTTTTCTGAGGAGATAAAAATCAGAGCTTACAAGAATGTGAGAGCCATGGAGATTCCAATTTGTTACCGCAAAAGGGAAGGATATGCGAAACTTAGGGTGCTACAAGATGGACTGAGAAATCTTCTGCATTTATTCCGACTTAGGATTAATA
>QMYO01000022.1 GCA_003662715.1 Candidatus Bathyarchaeota archaeon
AAAAATAGTTTACAGGATAAGCAAATGAATCTTTATTGATTTTATCGCGTTCCTCGAAAGTTTGAGCTGTAAGATAATGTCCGGGCTCAAGGGGGCAAGAATATTTTCTGTAATGAAGTTCTTTTGGTATTGTTTTGCGTGGAATAGCATACGAAATTGTTATAGTTTCACTCAAGGGTTCTTTTAATAACCAATATCTTGGATATTCAAAGCCACGCTTATAAAATCCACCTGGGCATTCAGGACAGTCAAAAGTACCTGGTGCGATAACATAAAGTTGATTTGGCTCCAGTGTAACAGGTTTTTCAAATATGCATACGCCATCTATCATTGTACCCAAAGCCACTATTGGACCCATCGCATGAGTCTGTGTTGTTAAGGCACAAGTATATGATGTTAATTGCGAAGTTGGCAAATTTACATTAGTGATTGGTTTGGAAGAGGTTCCTATTACTGTTATTTTTTCTGGTGGGCTATAACAACGCCACCAATCAACACATTTCGGACTCTGAATTGTTTGATTGTTTACAACATAAGCAAAACTTACAAAAAATCAAACAACTTTTGCGAGAAGGCATAGAAATCAGAGCAAAAGGAACAATAATTATCGAGGATACTGGTATAACCTACATTCACCCATGCATTTCCGAAACTGGAAAGGTAACTGCAGAAGCAAGGCTGAAAACGAGTCCAGAAGGAACTTCAGATTTAAAATATGGATTCTATGACCCCATACAGCTCTGCACAATAATGAACATAACAGATTTTTTCAAAGACACAAGATGCTCACCCAACCTTGGAGTAGGAAGAGCCACTATAGATGATAAAACAGCTCTAATCTACAAGGATGGAAGAATCAACGTAAGAAAAGCCAAAGACAAGGAAGACGCCATCCAAACCATACGCTTGATTTCCCGCAGCCTCTGGGGCGCCATCATCTGCTCCTATTGCGGCAACGCCAGCATAGACTGCGCCTCAGGTGGATGTGAAGAGTGTATAACTCGCATTTGCCCAGTTATAAGTGGTGGTCCTCCAGACCCAACCGTGACTAGTCGTAGTATGGTTCAGCAGACCAGTGTTTCAACCATTTTTGGCAAGGTGAAAATTCTGGAAACAAAGGAGTATTTTGAGGAGGGAATAAGACAACTCGACGATGCCTTTGACATTTTTGAGAAGACAAGCCTCAATATTCTGAAGAAACAACCCTTCAATAGCTCAGCGTTAAAGACAATAAAAGATAAAATCGCTGAGATAAACAAATTAGCCATCAAATTTATCGTGGAGACTCCAGACGTGTACGATGCCGCCATCGGTTTGATACTGAGCGGTGTGGCTATGGACATAACAAGAATGGCAGATGGGCTCAAGATTGTGACATCCTCGAAAAAAGCGTTGTCTCCTAACCTTAAAGAACTCTTTTCGGAAGCAGTTACCTTGGCAACTGAAGCATACCACGCTTTTAAAGCAGTGAATTTTGAGAAGGCAGAACATGTTGCTGAGCGGTACGTGAAGTTTCGAAAGCAGTGGATGGAAGCTTTCAGAGAGATGTCGGAAAAGGATGTGTTGATAGGGATTGAAAAAATAGCGATAAATGGATTTTACCTATCACGTCTTCTAATAAAGCCTCTGCCTACATGAGTTAAATGAGGCTCTTATTTGGCTATTGTTTCAGCAATTTCGTTCACAGTGGACACCAGCTTATCAACCTCATCTTTCGTGTTGTATAAGTAGACAGATGCTCGAACACTTCCAGATTTGTGGATAATGTTTTTGGTGAGAGGAAGGGCGCAATGATGTCCCGAGCGTACCATAATGTTTGCTGAGACATCTAGTGCAAGAGCCACATCATGGGGGTTCAAGTCACCCACATTAAACGCTATGAGACCAATTCTATACTCTGGCTCTGGACCATAAACCTCGACTTTGGGAATCGCCGTGAATCCTTCATACATCTGCTTCGTTAGCTCTCTCTCATGGCGCTCAATATTTTCCATCCCAACTTCTATTAGATAATCAATTGCTGCCCCGAGCCCTATGGCGTCAGCAACACTTGGGGTTCCAGCCTCAAATCTCATAGGACTCTTCTCAAATGTGTAGTAATCAAGACCCACATCTGAGATGGTTCCTCCACCAACGAATAATGGCTCAACCTCATCTATCAGTTCCTCTCGAATGTAAAGGACACCTGAGCCCGTTGGACCACACATTTTATGACCGCTAAAGGCGAGAAAGTCACATTTTATCTTCTGTACATCCACTTTCATGTGAGGAACAGATTGAGCACCGTCAACTAGAACGTAGGCTCCATGCTCATGTGCAATCTCAGTGATTTCTTTAATGGGCGTGATTGTTCCTAATACGTTTGAAACATGGGTTATTGCCACCAGCTTTGTTTTATCATCAATTGCTCTCTCAAAGTCCGCGGGGTCTAGAAGTCCATGTATAATTGGTTCCTTAGGCTTAACAATTTCCAAGTCTATGTCACATTTATTTTTTAGACGAATCCATGGAATGAAGTTGGAGTGGTGCTCAATGAGTGAAGTTACAATTTTATCTCCTTTCTTCCAGTTTAAGCTATTCGCAACAATGTTAATTCCCTCAGTGGTATTCCGTGTCATAATGACTTCTGTCTCCGATTTTGCATTAATGAAATCTACAACCTTGGTGCGAGCCAACTCATATTCTTTACTTGCTTTTTGAGATAAACTGTGGATTCCCCGCCCAACATTTGCTCGATATTGACGATAAAATTCCAGCATCTTTTGAAGCACAGGTTCAGGGGTAAGGCTGCTTGCAGTGTTATCCATATAGATTACGCCGCTTTCCAAAATTGGAAAATCTTTTCTAACTTTTTGTACGTTAAGCAACGTGCATCATCCATGAAAAACAGACGTGTCCATAATTATACATTTCTATTCCCAATCCTAAATCAAACCTTATGAATTGCTCGTCTTGTGGATAAATCTTATCTGAATTATGTGCAAAACATAACTCTAATGGTGAAAATTAAAAATGACAAAAATCGAGCACACTTACAAAAACGTCAAGATAACAGTTACAACCGGCGACATCACAAAACAAAAAGCAGACGCCATCGTAAACCCCGCCAACAGTCGTCTAATTATGGGCGGCGGAGCCGCTGGAGCCATCAAAAGAGCTGGAGGAAAAGAAATCGAGGACGAGGCAATCAAAAAAGCTCCAGTTCCAGTTGGAAAAGCCATAGCAACAGGAGCAGGAAGACTTGAGGCAAAATACGTAATTCACGCACCCACAATGAAGATGCCTGCCATGCGCATCGACGCAGAAAACGTAAAGTTAGCGATGAAAGGAGCGCTGGAATGCGCCGAGCAACTAGGAATTAAGAGCATAGTTTTCCCTGGAATGGGCACAGGTGTCGGAGGTCTCCAACTAGAGGAAGCCGCCGTTATCATGGTAAAGGCGACGAAAAAGCATATTGACGATGGCACATGTTTGAAAGAAATAGTTTTTGTCGGATTTAGAGACGAGTTAACCAACGCCTTTAAGAAGGCGGTTGAGGAAGTCTTTAAAGAAACGCTGTGACTTCAGCGGAATTTGTCGGACAAAACTTTGTACAGCAGAGGTTATCTTCAAGAAATTGTCGGATTCAGAAGGATAAGGTCTATTCTTTCCGACAGTTTTAAATAGTTATTTCGCTTAATCCTTCTTAGAGAGTGGTATTGTGTCGGAATTTGATGGCAAAAAGCCTAAGACAAGAGAGGAATTCATCAGGTTATTGGCGGCTGCAAAAGAGAAAGATAGACAGATGCGGGTGGCTATGAAGCGTAGGTCGACAAAACCGACAGTTTCTGGCACGGCGAAAATAATGAAGGTGCATCGTGATACGCTTTATGAGTGGATGCGGGAATTTGGTGTTGAGTTTGAGGATGTTGGTAGAAGAGAATTGATGCCTGCAGATGTTATGAGAAAGCCTGAAAAGTTCACTTACTTAATAGGCGAGGCTTTGGCAGGTGAAGGTCCAGAAGTTGCGCATGTGGATTTGATAATTGGCGATAAAAACGGTCCGGTGGGAGAGGCTTTCGCAAACGGTTTATCTACTTTGTCTATGGGGCATACGCCTCTTCTTGCAGTTATTAGACCAAACCTTCCGCCTAAGCCGCACACTCTTTTGGTTCCTAAGGTCACTGTGAAGAATCTTGAGCAAGCGGGAAAAATATTTGGTCCTGCTCAGGCAGCGGTAGCTAAAGGAGTGGCTGACGCTGTTGAAGAAGGCATTATACCAAAGGATAAGCTTGAAGACTGGGTCATAATAACCAGCGTTTTTGTGCATCCAGAAGCAAAGGACTATCGGAAGATTTACCAGTACAATTATGGTGCCACAAAATTAGCTTTGAAAAGAGCTTTAGCCAAATATCCGCCGTTGGAGAAGATAATATATGATAAAGACAGAGCCACGCATCCAATCATGGGATACAAAGTGCCACGATTATGGAGACCGCCCTATATTCAAATTGCTCTCGACATCCCAAGCCTAGAAAGAACAAAGAAGATTATAAGTGCATTGCCGAAAAGCGACAGGCTGATTCTAGAGGTTGGTACTCCCTTACTGAAGAAGTATGGAACAAGGGTGATTCGTGACCTTAGAGAATTAGCTCCAGACATGTTTATAGTGGCAGATTTAAAAACTCTCGACGTTGGAAAGGTAGAGGTTGACTTAGCCTTTGATGAAACAGCGGATGCAGTGGTGGCTTCTGGCTTAGCGGCTTCAGAGACTCTTAACAAATTCATTTATGAAGCAAAGAGGCTGGGAATCTATGCTGCTGTAGATATGATGAATGTGGAAGACCCTGTTCAAAAGCTTCGGATGTTGAAAACGTTTCCTGACATCGTGATTTTACATCGTGCCATAGACGTGGAGAAGAGAACAGGGAAAACTCGTTGGGACATCATCAAAGAGTTGCGTCAAGCTTTCAAAGAGGAGAAGTTCTTGGTGGCTGTTGCGGGTGGAATTATTCCTGAAACTGCGCCTGAGGCTTTAGAGCGTGGAGCGGACATTATTATTGTTGGTAGATATATAACGCAGTCCAAGGATATTGAACGTTCAGTTAGGGAATTCTTGAAATGCACCAAGGAGATGAAAGTAGACATAGACCTGTTCAGAGTGCATGTGGAGTAAGCTGATTCCTCTCTTTGATGTACAATGCATCGTGGGGCTCGTAAAGCTAGACTAGATGTTAGTCTGAAAAACAGATTGTACCCTTTTATCTTTCTATATGCGAGGAGCCCTTCTAGCCATTTTTAAATTGATTAGAAGAGTGCAGTTCTTTTTGGGGCAGACCAGACATAATTTGCTGCAGTATCTTTCGTATTCCATGAAATTTAGTAGATTCTTAATTTCTTCAAGGTTTGTTGGTTTGATTTCAGCTATCCATCCAGACCCATAAGGGTCTTGACTTATTATGTGAGGGTTATCTATCACTCTTCTGTTTATTCTCTCCAGTCTTCCGCTGATTGGTGCATGTATGTCTAAGACGAAATTCCAAGTTTCTACGACTCCGAAGGGTTTCATTTGTCTAACTTTTTTGCCTACGGATTCGGTCCAAACATAAGTTATTCCTTTGAGATGTTTACAGAGGCAGATGTAATCGGATAATCCAACTTTGACATATCCTTGAGGAGTTATTTTTGCCCAAGTGTGTGCACGTGTGTATAATCTGCTCTTCTCTTTGTATTCGGTGTCACCCACGTTCATCTTCTCCTTTTTATGATGCTTTTACTTAAATAATGTTCACGCTTAGACATTAGGGTTTCTGTTTTTATTGGAAACCGCAGTTATTTGTTATGTTCCTGCATCTGAACTTCGCAGTTCAAGATAATCAAAAACCACGTTGACATAGACTTTCGCCATATTTATCACATCCTCAGCATATACGAACTCATCATAAGTATGAGCCAGCTCTTCATAGCCAGGACCAAACGAAACAGTTGGTATGCCCAGTTGTTCTCTAAAACTGTGAGCGTCACTGGTTGCAGCCATGAAGGTGGCTGGCGGCTTGTAGCCAAACACCTTTTTAGCATGATTCTGGAGAACCTTGATGATGGGGGCGTTGGCTGGCGTGTAGGAGGGCATTGTGCGGTTCACAACTTGGCATTCAAAGTTTTCTGGGAGAATGCTGCGTACAAAGTCTTCAACGCCATCTGGGTTGCCACCTATTGGAACTCTAATGTCCACTTCTGCTTCGCATTTCTCCGGTACCACGTTGATTTTGGTTCCGCCAGTTAGGGTTCCCACATTAACTGTATAATGGTCAAGAGCTTTCGTGAGGCTTTTCGGGGATATTCCGCTTTTCCTTGCAACCTTTCTCAGCAGGGTTTTTCCACCGCGGATAAGTGGTTTGGCGCTGTTTGGAGTTTTCACCTTTGATTCTTCTAGTATTTTCAATTTGGGAAGAAAGTTGGTGAGCATGAAGATTGCATTTTTCCCTAACATTGGACGGCTTCCATGGGAAGGTTTACCGTGCGCAGTGATTTTAAGCCAGCAAGCTCCGCGTTCACCCGCAACAATTGAATAGTCACCGTTAAGATAGCCTGTTGGCTCAGCGATTAAACAAGCATCACCAGATAATTTTTTGTTTTTAAGCAGCCAAGAAGTGCCTCCTGGTCCCGGAGCTTCTTCATCGGAAACGCTGGCGACAACCAGTCTTCCCGAGAGCGTATTTTCAAACTCTTTGAGGACAGCTATGGTCATAAGCATGGCGGCGGCTCCGCCTTTCATGTCGGTGGCTCCGCGACCGAGAATTTTTCCGCTTCTAACTTCTGCTTTGTATGGGTGGAATGTCCAGTGTGAAATGTCACCTGCGGGAACCACGTCTAGGTGTCCACATAAGATTAGGGTGGGCTTTGTTTTTCCGATGGATGCTACGATGCTGGTGTGACCTTTAGTTGGTTCAAATTTTTCATATGATATCGCCTCGCTTTGGAGGAAGTGTTCAGCTACGCTGGCTACTTTAGAAACGTCGCCGGGAGGGTTCTCGCCTTCAGCTTGAATAAGCTTGCAGCAGAGGTCGATTAGGTCTTGTTCACGGTCTTCAACGCGCTTGACAATTTTAGCTTTTAAGCCTTTCATTTATTTCCCACTGAACTCAATTATAAGCTTGATAACGTTAAGTGTATGTTTACTAAGAATATAGTTTAGTTAAAGGTTACCATCGTTTTTGTGCGCACTCAGCGCTTAGAATTTAACGGTTTTGTCGGATGTAATCTTTCCGTCGATTAGCGTTATTATGCGGTTGCTTTTTGAAGAGACCATGGGGTCATGGGTTACGAAGACAATGGTTACTCCTTCCTTCTGATTTATTTCCTTAAGTAAGCTGACTATTTTCTCTCCTGTGGCGCTGTCCAGTTCTCCTGTTATTTCATCGCAGAACAGGACTTCCGGGTTGTTTATTAAAGCCCTGCATATGGCTACTCTCTGCTGTTCTCCTCCGCTAAGCTGGTTTGGTTTATGATTCATTCTTTCTTCTAATCCAACAAGGGAAAAGAGTTCTTTAGCTCTATCCTTGAATCGCGAGTTATTCTTTATTGGAATGACAGGAACCAACACGTTCTCCAGTGTTGTTAAGGTTGGGATTAAATAGAAATGTTGAAAGACAAAGCCGATTTTGTTTCGTCTCACCTCATACAACTTCCTTTCGGGAACCTGTGTCAAGTCAACTCCATCTAAGAATACTTTGCCGCTGGTCGGAAGGTCTAAGGCGCCTAGAAGATTAAGCAACGTGGTTTTCCCGCTTCCGCTGGGTCCTATAATGCTTAAGAATTCACCAGCATTTATGCTTAAGCTTACTCCTCTAAGAGCGTGAACTATCGACTCACCCAGCTTATAGTTCTTTGTTAAATTTTCCGCCCGAATAATTTCCTTCACCATTTCTACTCGCCTCTTATTGCCTTTATGGGCGATAGTCGAGCGGCTTTAACTGCTGGATAGACGCCGCTTCCCAAGCTTAATATTATGCCAAATATGAGGCTTTGGATGATTGTTGTTAAGGTTAAACGAACCGTCAACGCTGGAATTATATTCTGCGCTGTTTGCGCTGCAACCATGCCGAGGAGCAGCCCGATTAAGCCGCCTATGACGCCTATTCCAAGAGCTTCAATTAACACGGAGTAGCCCACGTCGATGTTTCTCCATCCTGTCGCCTTCAATAACCCTATTTCTGGAGTTCTTTCCATGACGCTCATTAACATGGCGTTGGCTATGCCTATGCCTCCTATTATCACCGCAATCGCAGAGACAAGCCAGACGGTATCTCGCAAGGTATTCAAGATTTCTGTTGCCTCTTTAACCAAATCCTCTGGAAAAACAACCTCGTAATCCTTAAAATTTGATTCTACATACGCCCTAATTTCGTCCGCTTTGTCTGGATTAACTGGTTTAACCTCTATAACACTGAGCGCGTCTTCAGGCCAGCTTCTTAGGGCTCTAGCATCCTCAAGAGGAATTAAGGCGATTATCGCATCAGCCAATGTGTTTGTCTCGAAGATGCCAGTTATATCAAATGTAACGGAATCTATTGGAAAAGCATCACCAACTTCAAGGCTTCGTTGCTTAGCTAATTTACTTCCTATAACCATTTTACCACTGTCGGTTTCATTGAAAAAAGTGCCAATTTTGATGTAGTCTGAGGAGACAATCTTTCTATAAGCGTTTGTTACGCCAATAAGCGTGATGAATCTTGGGCCCGCTCCATCTTCAGGAACTCTGGCAACGACATAGATTTCTGGGCTTATGACTTTTATATCTTTGTTGCTTTGCAGAGCCTTAATTAAAGATGCGTTAACCATCGAACGGGCTTGGTCTACGGCGCCTTTTTCTTGAACAATCAGGTTTCCGCTTAGGAGTTCAAGGGATCCGGTTATACTACTTTCCAAACCATCCATAATGAAGAGAAGGGAGGTTATCAGCATTACGCCTAAAGCGATGCCTAGTATGGCAAGGCTTGTTCTCATCTTTCTGCGTTTCAAGTTTTTAAAGCTAAAGGTTACAACATTCATTTCATCATCGCCTTCTCAAAGGAAAGACTACACATCATAAGACAGCCCATAGAAAAAGCATAATTTAACTCTTTATGTTCTCAAACAGAGTTTGCCCATAAAAGCTTGTCGAAAAAGTGAGAAGAGCAAATTCTCAATAGAATCCTTAATAAATGGATAGCTCCCTTCAGTTAAAGTCACAGAACATCTGTACATAGGAGAGTAAACATAGCGTATGGCAAAGTTCAAAATAATCGTTTCAGACCCGGAGACGGGCAAGTCTAAAACCTTAGAGGTGGAGGGAGCCCGTGCCATTCCCTTAGTTGGAAGAAAACTGGGAGAGGTCATTGATGGAGCTGCGGTTGGCATGTCAGGCTATAAACTCCGGATAACTGGAGGGTCCGATAAAGATGGTTTCCCAATGAGACCTAACGTTCACGGCGGAGTTCGGATTAGCGTGATTCTAAGCGAAGGTGTGGGTTTTCATCCAACCAGAGCTGGGGAGAGGCGGAGAAAAACTCTGCGGGGAAATGTCATAACCGAAGAGATAGTTCAGATAAATATGAAGATTGTTGAGAAACCGAAAAAGAAGAAGGAAAAGAAAACGGGAGGCAAGCCAACTGAAAAAACTGCCCAAACAACCTGAAGTAAACATCGGAACCATTGGTCACGTGGACCACGGGAAAACCACGCTAGTGGAAGCCATAACAGGCGTTTGGGCAGCCAGACACAGCGAAGAGCTAAGACGCGGCATAACCATCAAACTTGGCTACGCTGATGCTCCCATCTACAAATGTCCAAATTGCAAACTGCCACAATGTTACTCTACAGAGCCAACCTGTCCCAACTGCGGTTCCTCCTGCGAATTCGTTCGAGCAGTCAGTTTTGTAGACGCTCCAGGTCACGAGGCGCTTATGGCTACCATGCTCTCTGGCGCATCTGTTATGGATGGAGCCATACTGGTTATAGCCGCTGATGAGCCTTGTCCTCAGCCACAGACAAGGGAACATTTAGCTGCCATCGAAATTGTTGGTGTGAAGAATCTGGTAATTGTTCAAAACAAGATTGACATAGTAAGTGAAAAGCGAGCGCTGGAGAGTTATCAAGAAATAGTAAAGTTCGTGAAAGGAACGGTGGCTGAAGGAGCACCTATTATTCCAGTTTCTGCTCAACATTCTGTAAACATTGACGTGCTTCTTCAGGCTATGGAGGAACACATCCCCACTCCAAAACGAGACCCAACAAAACCTCCTAGGATGTATGTTGTTCGTTCCTTTGACGTAAATAAGCCTGGAACATCAGCGGAGAAGTTGAGGGGAGGAGTGATTGGCGGAACCATTCTTCAAGGAACCTTTAAAACAGAAGATGAAATAGAAATTCGCCCGGGAGTTCGAGTTAAAAAACATGAAAAATCTTTCTATGAATCCTTGTTAACTGAAATCGTTAGCATGCAAGCAGGCGGGAAACCAGTCAAAGAAGCTAGATGCGGAGGATTAGTAGGAGTCGGGACTCTTTTAGACCCGTCTTTGACTAAGGCGGATGGACTCATTGGGAATTTAGCTGGCAAACCTAACATGCTTCCTTCAACTCTGTCTGAATTATCCATAGATATTCATTTGTTTGAGCGCGCTGTGGGAACTAAGGAGTTGATAACGGTTGACCGAATACGTAAAGGTGAAACTATTCTCCTCGATGTTGGAACCGCCATAACTGTGGGAACAGTTGTTTCTGTTAAAGGAGATATAGCTACTCTTCAATTGGGACGGGCTGTCTGTGCTGAAGAAGGCTTTCGAACAGCGATAAGCAGGAAAATTGCTGGAAGATGGCGCTTGATTGGGTATGGAATAGTAAAAAGCTAATGTAAAGGGGTAAGCAGAGTAATACGAGTTGGTTTATACTTTCGAGAAAGATAAATTGTAGGCGTTTCTTTCTAAAAAGTAGAAGCTAAATAATTCACTTGTCTTAAACTGGAAAAAGGTTGGAAAAATTTGACCATAAAAATAATCTTAGACGCAAACTTCCTCTTTATACCATCCCAGTTTCAAATAGACATATTCGACGAGTTAATGAAACTCTTAAATCAAAGATTTGAGCCCATTCTTCTTTCTCCCACTTACAAGGAGCTTCAGAAAATAGCTGAAAAAGGCTCGCCTAAGATGCGGCAACACGCGTCATTGGCGCTTAAACTCGCTGAAAAATGCCGCTTAGTAGAGGTTAAACAAGATTTCGAGGAGACACATGATGATGTAATTGTTCGTGTGGCTGCGGAGTGGAAATGTCCTGTTGCCACTAATGATCAGGCGCTCAGAAAAAGGTTAAGGGATATAAATGTGTCTGTAATTTATCTGAGACAACGGTCTCACCTAGAGATGGAAGGAAATGTGCCTTAATTTCTGAAATGGAGCCTAAATCTGGGTTATTTGTGTATACTCTGTTTTGTGTAGCTTTTTGGATTTCAGGTAGTTTCAGATACTCTTTTGATAGGTAGCACCATCTTTGTTTTGTTCCTTTTGATTTGTTGTGGTAGATGTACCATTTCTCATATCTGTACTCTTTTTTAGTAGTCTTTGTTATCGTTGCTCTTTCAAATTCACTCTCTTCACCTTTTAAACTTCTTCTTTTTAGTTCGTAGGTTAGGCTTTGAATAATCATCGTAGAAATGAAATATCATCAAAAAAGACTTTCGTTTTTTCCATTTCCGTTGAATAAGTATAGGCATATTTTTAATCCATTAAAATTACATCCAGGTCTGATTTAAAGTCTAATATTGAAAGATAATGAAGAAGGCACATAGAACTTTTCTCCTTAAATTATTAATGAGAGGAAAAATCC
>QMYO01000023.1 GCA_003662715.1 Candidatus Bathyarchaeota archaeon
ATCTCCACAATTTTTCAAGGAGCCATGAACGCTCTACACCCCACCATTAACATCGGAGATCAAATTACGGAAGCCATCACATTACACGAAAAGATAAGCAAAAAAGAAGCTCTGGAAAGAGCTAAAAGATTGCTTGACCTTGTAGGAATAGGGGCCTCAAGAATAGACCGATACCCCCACGAACTTAGCGGTGGAATGAAACAACGCACGATGATAGCTATGTCACTAGCATGCAACCCTGATATAATCATAGCAGACGAGCCCACCACAGCGCTAGACGTCATTATAGCAGACCAAGTCTTAAAAGTAATGGAAGAACTGCGAAAGAAACTAAACCTATCTATGATTGTCATATCGCACGACCTCTCCATGATAGCAGAAGTATGCAACAAAGTTGCCATAATGTACGCGGGTAAAATCGTAGAGCAAGGAGATGTAGTCTCAATTTACAAAGAACCACTACACCCATACACACAAAAGCTTATAAACGCATTTCCAAGTGTTTTCGGACCTAAAAAGGATCTGTCATCAATACGTGGATTCCCACCTGATCTTTTAAATCCGCCTCCAGGGTGCAGATTTCACCCGCGATGCGACTACGCAATGCCTATATGCAGAAAGGAAGAACCACCATTAGTAAATTGCGCTAAAGATCATTACGTGGCATGCCATCTCATAGAAAGGTGAAAGCACATGGAAGAAATTATTATGGAAGCACAGAACCTAACGAAACATTTTCAGCTAAAAATGGGTTTCTTCAAAACGCTACTCTCTAAAGAAATTCCGGTAGTTCACGCTGTTGATGATGTAAGTTTCCAAATAAAGAAAAAAGAGATTTTCGGACTTGTAGGAGAAAGCGGTTGCGGAAAAACAACTACTGGAAGACTATTGCTTAGATTAATTGAACCAACAGCAGGCAAAGTCATCTTTGAAGGTAAGGATATAACCTCAATTCCGGAAAACGAAATGAGAAAGCTGCGACGAAAATTACAGATAATTTTTCAAGACCCCTATGAATCATTAAACCCAAGGATGACAATTTTCGACATTGTATCTGAACCTTTACGTATCCAGAATGCAGCAGAAAGCGAGGAAGAAATTTTGGAAAGAGTAGTTAACGTCATGGAAAATATGGATCTTATCCCGCCCGAACAATTTTTATATAGATTTCCTCACGAACTTAGTGGTGGGCAAAGACAGCGGGTTGCCATCGCGAGAGCATTCGCGCTTGAACCAAAGTTTATAGTGGCTGACGAACCAGTATCCATGTTGGACGCTTCCATCAGAACCGAAGTCACAAAACTCATTCTAAACCTTGTAGAAAGATTTCACGTTTCATTTCTTTACATAACGCATGACATAGCCTTAACCAGATATATATGCAATCGTATAGCAGTTATGTATTTAGGAAGAATTGTAGAACAAGGTCCAGTAGATGATGTAATACAAAACCCACGTCATCCCTACACGATGGCTTTAATCGCTGCGGTACCTGTTCCAGATCCGACGGCAAAACGAACTAAAGTAGTGCTCAAGGGAGAAGTGCCATCACCTGTGAACATACCTCCAGGATGTAGATTCCACACAAGATGCCCTTATGCAAAAGAAATCTGCAGAAAAGAAGAACCGCAGCTGATCAGGATTGAAAAAGATAGGTACGTAGCCTGTCATTTCCCGCTTAGAAAGTGACAGCAAGTTAGCACGATCTCATTTCCTAGTTCGTCTTGCATACAAGAAAAGTAGTATTTCAGGAATGCTAACTCCGGGAACGAAGCCGCTTATACTTATAATCCACCAGACTGGATCTAAAGTATATGAAAAAATTAATGGTGATAATAGAACTGCCGTAACTATTAATATCAATAGTATTAAATGCAATGTGCGATGTTTTTTTGGCTCCTCTTTCCCGCTTTCAAGTGTACCTTTTATTCTTTCAGAGTATAAGTAAAATTTTAGGGCGAAAAAAACAACCACAAGAATGGAAGTAAATGCGAAGTAGAGCAATAGAGCAGATATATCGTCTCTTAAAAGGGTTATAGCGAAGGCTATAGAAAATCCAGACATTACCCCACTTATGTATACCCCTTTTTTTCCAAAAGGATACTCAAAGTGTTCTTTTTGGCAAGTGTTCAAAGTAGATCAGCTCTCTTATAATCACATCACTTTATAAAACTCGTATTTAAAAGTGTGTCTTAAAACTATGCTGACTTGGAAACATATCGTACAAGACGTGCACTATAAATCAATGGGACATCATGAATCCATATGTATAACTTTGCAAGCCATGTTGATGGAGACTGCTCAAGTATTTTATTGCTTTGTACATTTGTAATTGTAATTGTTATAGTAACATTTGAGCGAGGATTTAATGGAAGGAGAGGGGACGGATATTGAACTCTGAAAAAATTTTCGCCTAAAAAGTTATTCCAACCATTTGAATAAAGTTCCTCCCATACTGATTCAACCTTAAGTGCAAAGTCTGTAGGGTTCACAATACATATCACCGTCTTTATTGCAACGTAAGGAGAATTAGAAGTTTCCTTTTGCACCGTAACATCGCTAATTGAAACGTCAATGAGGGATACGACCTCGTATGCCTTAAAATAAATGTACATCACGTATGATATTGAAGATATAGATATAATTGTCATTAAAACGAAACATATCAGAGGTAATTTTCGAGAGCACATGACAGATCAAAAGTGTATATGATAAAACAAATTTATTAGTTTGTTCATAGTAACCTTTGGTTATGAAGGGAATGCGATGGAGAAGAAAATTTCGTGGGAATTAGTTTTGAAAAATTTATGCATTATACTGGCTTTAAGCGTTAATTATACCTGTGGATTAATATTAAACCTTATTTTGAGGGTTGAAATTGCTTATCTGCTATTTTTCGCATTTTCTTCCAGTTTTTTAGCTGGTATCCTTGTTCGAAGCATTGGAAGAAGCATTTTCTGTGTATGTTTTTCAATAGTCTTAAGTTTGGGTATAACTATGGTCTTGATATCTGCACCATTACTTGTAGAATATGGAGTTATTATAGTAGGACCAACTCTACAGTCTCTGTTACCACGCATGATTTTCGTTTTATTTGTTGCTTTTTTAGGGATTTTAGCTGGCAGCTTGGTAGGTGAATATTTTTCATTCTGAGAATTATTAGTTTTGACTACCTTGCTATCTTCTTAATCGTAATCGTTTTTTCAACCTTCTTTTATGTATTAAATAAATGAAAATGATACTTACAATGATAATGAAAATAACAGGAACCACCCATGTAGGAATTAGAGGTTCCCATAAGTTGGTTGCAATCATCACCTCTCTTATACGCAAAGTGGTATTATAGTCGTTGGTCTCTATTTTTTCAATTAACATCTCGCATAGAAAACCAGTTTCTTGATCCCAGTAATGATTGTAAATGATAAGATATAATATTCCGGCTCCCTCTTGCACGGTCAATCTGTTCACCATTCTAGTGAAACCTGCATATGAGCGTGGAAGTGTTTCATTTATGGAAGGTGCTATCGGAGATTCGTAAATTTTATCGCCTTCTTTAAGGTTCTTGGCGATTATCAGAAGACTAAGGTTGCCCGTATATGACGCAATATCACCCATGTAAATTTTAGTTGCGCTTGTTTCATTTTTGTAGTATATAGTTTCTTGAATTGTGATGTTCGTTCCAGAAATCTCCTTGACTTCCACATAAATGTAGTTTACTTGTCTTGCTTCTTGTACGAAAAAAGGTTCTGGCTGGGGAGGCGACGAGTTCCAATCAACGGAAAATTCATATTTCGCCCAATCGCCGACTTTGACTCCTATATCGTATGTTACAGTAGAAGCCCTTGCAGTAGAATCTACCTTAATGAAAATTGACCACACGATCAAGAATAGTAAGGTTACCGCTTGCTTTTTCATGAATCTCTCCAACGTTGGCTTATTTTAGTTCGTTTAAACCGATACTTTTATTTTTCTTTTTAGAATTTAAGTTGTCATCTCTGGAGTAATGTGGAAAGGTGCTTCGTCGGAAAAAAATTGAAAATATTCGTGAAAAGATCTCAACAGAAATAAATAAGATACTTAAAATGGCGCCTCAAAAGCTTAAAGACAACGTCATCATCGCGTGGCTGCTAACGAAGAATACCTTGACAGTTGTGGTAATGGCTGCAATTATTCTAACTCCTATAATTATATATCCATTTCTAATTGGCTGGCCAGCACCATATTGCTACGTTGCCTATGCTCTATGGTTATCTTTGATTTTTGGTTCAATTGTTGTTGCCGCTATAATCGGATACTTGAAAGAAACGCAGGTAGAGAGATAGATTAGCAAATGCTTAAAACTATTTTTAAATACTTGCTAAATCAATAAAATATAGCGAAGTAGCTATGGTGGATGAAGAGTCGGTTGAACATGAAAATTACAGTTTAATTCGTTTTGTGGTAGTTGTAACCTTAACAGTCGTAGGTATGGCATTATGCATCATGAGCGGTTGGATATTTTTTATAGGTATGCTCAACTTAGGTATAAGAGGCCCTCCTTTCAGCTATATGGCTATCATAGCTTTTTGGTCTTTCATTGTAATTCTCATAGTGTTAGCTGCTGTCATTGATTGGATGAAAAAGAAAAAGGCATCACAAACCGTTTGAAGAGGTCTCATGGTACTTAATGAATCTGGGTGGAACATTTATGTGCAATTTAAAGTAAAAGATAAAAGACAATAATATAAAGTGTGTAAAGTATTAAAATTAAGCCGCTGATTGCTCGTATTTTAGATCGGTGACGGTATGTACTTCTGGCTAGCTTTGATATGGAGCCAGCAATGACTCCGATGCCGATGAAAGGAATTAGGACTCCGAAGCAAAATGTAAGAAGGATTAAAGGTAGAAATTCAAGAAGTAATGTGGGTTGGAATGTAGTTATCATTAACGCGAAAATAGGTGCAAGACAAGGGTCAAGAAAATAGAAGATGAAACCAAGTGTTATAAGCCCAATATAGGTTGAAGCGGATTTTCTGGCTAGTTTTTGGATTAAAGGTTTCGTCTCAACTTTAACTTTTATAAATTTAAACACGTTAATTCCTAACAAATCGATACCAAAAAGTATAGCAAAGACGCATATAACCCACATCAAAAAATTTTGAACCATCAACATCGAAGATATGATAATTAATCCTACAGCTAATCCAAACAACACAAGCATACTTGCTGAAACAAAGCCTATTCCAAAAGTCATAACTCGCAATAACCCTTCCTTGAATCTTGTCGTTTCTCCTACCGTATAACTTAATACAAAAGACAATAAAATAATTAAGCATGGAGAAAAAGTTTCAAAGAAACCGAAAGAGAAGGCAAGTCCAAGAACGGGTATTAAAGGCGGCGGTGAAGAAGGTGATGGCGGTTCCGATTCTGCTAGATACGCATCTATGACCTCTCTTATGTAGGTTTCATTAAAATCGCCTATAACGCGAGTGAAATTGCCTTCTCCATCTATTATTACTATTGAGTTAGGTGCATTAACACCGTACTTCACACGCTCCCGCACTCCCTCTGTAGAGTAATATTCTATCCATTTGATTACAACATCGTCCGCCTCATTTTGAATTCTATTTATGGTATCGTTTTTTTCCAAAAAATCCTCGTACAACGCTATCCATACGTCACATGTAGGACAATCGCCATCCGTGGACGGATCCCAATAGAGGAATATTATAGTTACTTGCTCTGATGAGTACACCACGTTTATTATTAGTATTAGAAATAGGGCAAAACTGAGCAGACTATATGCTCTGTTTAACATTATCATTTATGCTCCTATTAAAAACGTCTCAATTATATAAATTAGTATAGAACAGCCTTCTATCGCCCTCCATCCTTATTCCATCTAAAATCCAGGTCAAAAACGAACCAGACTACTGCTTCATCTTTTTCGGGTAAGGATTTTCCTTTTAGTTACAATCGCCCATGTGGAAAAACCAATTCCTATAAACATTAGCGTCGATCCAACAGGCCAAAAAATTCGATAGGGATAATCAATGTATTTACTTCGGATTTCTTTATAAAGAATTAGACTCTTTGGGGGATCCTTATCTAATTTACCGTATAGTAAATCTGCCATTTTGTCTAAGTGAAACGTATAGTTTCCTGTTTGAGTGGCTATGCCTCCTAGAATACCCTCTTCTATTTCTAGACCGCCCTCGTTTATAAGGACTGTGTAATTATAATAATCGGGATGATAAATATCCCCTAAAAATTCAACTTCAAATACAACCGTGCTATTATCAGGACAAATTATTGAAACATTGAAAGGCAACGAGATGTAATTTTCCCTAAACGAGCTGGGAAGTTTCAAATGCATTTTTTCACGATAAGTTGCATTTTTTCCAATAAAAAACCCCGTAACATTGTATTGTTTTACCGCGACTCCCCCTTCCACAACTTCCCATCCACTTACTTTTTCTTTCCATACCGGAACATTATAATACAATAAGATGATAAAACCAATTGACAACAATAAAATACCGAAGCCAAACGCTTTTTTATTCTTGACTTTCATCTTTCCACCTTTTCTCACTCTTAAACTGCTTCGTCTAACACATTTTTAACTAGAGTATACTATCTTGTTAATATTTCGTTTTAATCCCCTTATAGTGCTCTGAACTTAAATAAGAAAACTCCATAAATCTTTTTCCAATGTTCCTTTGAACCCTTCTGTTCTTAAAATTTCAATTCTTACTAATTTTTCTAGGTTTTTGTTTCCGTCAATTATTGTATCTCTTAAATTTTCGCCAATAATTATCAAGCTCTTGTTCACAATAATTGGGTAACTTTTTTCCACATAAATTCCGCTACTGATTAAAATTGTATCTACATCCGTAGCGTTGTTAATTGCTTCTTGAATTGATTGACCAGCGTTAACAACTTTGTAAAGCAGCAAAGAATTCACTTGAGCATTTAAAGAAGCTGGAAAAATAAACAAAACTAAAGTAGCTAATATTAAACCAATAGTCCAGGTCGACAATCATAAATCATTTCGTCACTCATCCCCCAACAATAATAAGATTGCGTTCTTCTAGTTAACAATTACTTCTAAAACCACAATGGCATCAACAATATAAAATACAAAACCCATCTTTACATATAGATGTGGGAGCTTCAAAATCACAATGCCTAACAAGAAAAAAACTCGTCAAGAAAAAACCCGATTTTCAAGCAAGCATATTATCCTTATTCCAATAATCATTTCTCTGATAACTGCTCTAAGCTTTACAATTTATTTTCTATTTTCACAATCTGAAGCCAAATTTTCTCTTAACGCTGCAATTATCGATCAATTAAAAATAGAATATCAAAATCAAGCATTTATTGACAATGTTACTAGCCTTTTAGAAAAATATGGCTTCCAAGTAACTTATTATAAAACAGCAAGGGTGGACGTATATAGAGAACTGGCAAAAAAAGACTATGGAATAATAATTCTAAGAGTGCATTCAGCATTGAGGGAAGACAAATCCACAGTGGATTTGTTCACATCTGAAAGATACTCTCCCTATGATCCGGATAAGTATAGATGGGAGCGAGAAAACGATTACATGGTTATAGGCGAGTTGCTATACAGACCTGGCCAATTCTACTATGCTGTCACCCACAAATTCATCCAGAATCTGGAAGGAAGATTTTCCAAAAGCATCATAGTAGCTATGGGATGTTGGAGTCTAAAAGAGGGATGTGAACAGTTGGCTAAAGCTTTTGTTGACAAAGGGGCTATAGCCTATATTGGATGGACAAACATTGTATTAATAAACCACACAGATACTGAAACAATGAAACTTCTGACCATGCTCCTTGATCAGAATTACTCCGTAAGCAAAGCAGTGTCAAAAACGCAAAATTACTCATACATAGATGCTAAGACAGGCGAGAAAATAGAAACCAAAATGCGCTTCTATCCAGCGCGAGAAGATATTGCAAACTTAAAAATTTCAGATTTAATAGCTGAAACAAAAACGACGTTGAATTCTAATTTTTTGCTAAACTACCTTCCTTACGATATATTATTGCTTGCAACTTTCCCCTCCAAGTATCACTTTTGGAATCACAAGAACGATATATTTCTAAAATATTCCATTTGTTGCACTTCGAACTCTTATATTAAATGCTGTTCAATAAAAATCAATTTGTCAAGTTATATTGAGTTGAACTATAGAAGATGATTCCAAAAGTTTTAAATTGGTTAGAGTATAAATTTAATTTGCTGAGGGGAGAGGAATAGAGTTGGAAAGACAATTGTTACTGCTGTTTCTCTTTGTTTTAGTAGTGTCCGCGTTTTATGCTGTTCCCGTTTGGGCTACGCCTTGTGCTGTTCTTAAGGTTTCTTTGCCTGATGGCTTTTATCACGGGTATGATGTGGATCCTTGGTTGTGTGAGAGTTACATTTTGGATCTTACAGGAGCTGTTCAAACTTTTGTTGTCCGTATAAATAATACGAGCAATTCATTGAGGTCTTATGATACGCGTTTGGTTATTGCCCTTAACGAGGCTGGCTATAACAATTTGGTGTCGCTAGTTGTTGATGGCACTAGCGTGCCAAAATCAGCCTTTAAATGGGGTACGCCTAAACCGTATAATTTGTGGACTTGGCCCTCCGGCGATGTTTATCCCACATGGTTTAACGACACGATTATTAATGCTGGCTACATTCCTAAGAAGGGCTACAAGGACTTAGTTGTTTCCGTAACGTTTTCCGACACTGCGGGTGTGAGGATGCATTTTGACGCTTATGGAAAGCGGGTTCGGTGGACTCCCACAACAGTTGGTCAAATAGTTCATAACCCGCTTAGCCACGATTCAACGGTGCTTTTGCAAGCCGGTCCTCCTCCACCGCAACCTCCAATCGCAAGCTTCACATTCTCTCCGACATATCCCGAAGTTGATGAGGCTGTGACCTTTGACGCTTCTGGAAGCTATGACCCAGATGGCTACATTGTAAGCTATACTTGGGATTTTGGAGATGGCAACATTACGTCAACATCAAACCCGATAATAACCCACGCTTATACATCCTTTGGCGATTATACTGTTACATTAACAGTTACAGACGACAGTAGCTTAACAGATGATGAGACAGCAACAATTCATGTTAGCCAGCATCCAGTAGCATCATTCACATTCACCCCGCCAGATCCGCTTATGCACGAACTAGTGACTTTTGACGCTTCTACCTCGAGCCCTGACGGAGGAGAAATAATTCTCTACACTTGGGACTTCGGCGACGGCAATGTTACATCGACGGATGAACCAATAATAACACATGCTTATTCAAATTATGGAACTTTCACAGTAACCTTAAACGTAACAGACAGTGAAGGAAAATGGGACATAGAGTCCCAGCAAATAACTGTGGAAAACGCTCCAGTGGCTGATTTCTGGTGGACACCCTACTATCCGCAGAGGGGTGAAACAGTTACCTTCGATGCTTCATCATCCACCCCCGACGGCGGCGAAATAGTAAGCTATGCTTGGGATTTCGGAGATGACACGCCAATGGTTGAGGAAAGCGACCCAGTAACAACACACGTTTACACAGAAGTAGGTGAATACCTAGTTACATTGAATGTTACTGACAGTGAAGGCAGATGGGACATTGAAACACACACCATAACAGTTGTTCCAAAAAGATACTACTTGACAGTCAAAACGGACCCAGAAGGCGTAACAACAATCCCTGGAGAAAACTGGTACAGCGAGGGCACAGAAGTCCAGCTAACCGCTCCAGACACAGTTCCAGTTTCAACAGGCGTACGCTACAAGTTTAACTCTTGGGATGTTGATGGAGAACTCCAAGGAGCTGGTGTAAACCCGATAACCGTTGTAATGGATGCTAACCATACCGCCACCGCTCACTACGTCCTAGAATATTATCTGACGGTTTCCTCTCCCTTCGGCACTGTGGGCGGTGAAGGCTGGTATCAAAGCGGCTCAACAGCCTACGCAACACTAGACACCGGCTTAATTGATCATGAAAACGGAACCCGCAGAGTTTTCACAAGCTGGAGCGGCGACGCATCCGGCACAAACTACGCCCAAAGTGACCCAATAACCATGGACGGCCCGAAAACCGCTGTAGCAAACTGGAAGACACAATATCACTTTGAAGTTTTGTCCATGTATGGTTCACCTTCTCCAACCTCAGGATGGTATGATGCTGGGAGTAGCATAACAGCCTCTGTTAACTCACCAGTTTCCGGCCCAACTGGAACACGATACATTTGCACGGGCTGGACTGGAACAGGCAGCGTTCCACCATCTGGCACTGACACAAGTGTAACCTTCACTCTGAACGCACCGTCAAACATAACTTGGAACTGGAAAACCCAGTACCTATTAACTGTGGTTACAGATCCCGCGGACTTAAGTCCACCGCCAACAAGAAACCCATCTGGCGAGGCAGGCCCAGCCAACGGCTGGTGGTATGACGCCGCAACAAGTGTAACCCTCACAGCCCAAAGCGTTACGGGCTACAATTTCAACTATTGGGATGTAGAGGGCGTTTCTCAAGGAAGCGGCATAAACCCGATAACAGTGATTATGGACGCACCACACACGGCAACAGCCCACTACACAGTGCAAGTAATAACCTACAACCTTAAAATCGAGACAACAACAGGCGGCACTACTACTCCAGCGCCGGGCACATACACTTATACTGCAGGCTCAAACGTGGAAGTTACCGCAATTCCCGATTCAGGCTACGTCTTTGACCACTGGGAGCTTAACGGTACAAATGTTGGCACAGCTCTCACATACACGGTTCACATGGACAACAACTATGTCCTAAAGGCTTTCTTTGAATCTGCACCAACCCCGCCTTCAGTTTCGATAAGCCCGATGTCTGCTTCTATACTTGCGGGTGAACATGTAACTTTCACTTCAACAGTTTCAGGTGGGACACCCCCCTACTCTTATCAATGGTATTTAAATGGAGCGCCCGTTTCAGGTGCTACTTCTGACACTTGGACTTTCACGCCTACAGCAAGCGGCACCTACTACGTGTACTTGGAAGTTACAGATGATGCTGGCAATACAGCCCAATCAGACACTGCACGAGTTACAGTTTCCTCGGTTCCAGTGGGCGGATACTCAATTTCATTAGCCAAAAAGACTCCGCCAACGCCGATGGCAGCCTACACGCTTTTGCTGATCTTATTTGGAGCAGTTTTAACCTTAACAAAACGCAAAAGAAAATAGACTTATCCTTCTTTTATCCTTTAGAGAGAGTTTTATGTAAAAGAAACGAATCAATGCCTATAGGGAATAAGACAAAATTTGGGTCTCATTCTTGATTCTGATGTTCAAACGTCTAGCCTATTCCATTTTAGGGAAATCGCTTTTTCTTACGCTTACTTTTCTTGTAAAAGAAGCGGTGTTGATTAAAAAGTGCTGCTTGCCCTTTCGTAATGTTTGGCGACGATGCTGTAAAGATGTTGCTTAAGCATGTCTCCAGAATATTTCAAATCCCGAAGGTTTCTTATTTCCATTGCCAGCTCCTTATCTTCTAATACTTCGTTTATCCATTTTTCGAAATCTCCGCGGTAAAGGTGGAATTCTAAAGATTTCACGTTAACCTCGCCTATTTTCTCCAAAAACTCTTTCAAGGAAGACGCGCTTACACCTGTATAATTTCCTATGGATGTGAAAAAGTAGAAGGCTTTTTCTCTTGGAACGGTTCTCAAAATTTTTGGTGGACTTTCTGTTTTCATTTTGTTTTCTCCATTATATATATGTTCTTTTTATAAGTGTTAG
>QMYO01000024.1 GCA_003662715.1 Candidatus Bathyarchaeota archaeon
CTATGCGGGGTCTACCCATGACCTTTTCGAACTCCTTCTTTGTTTCATCATATCTAGATGTTGGTTTTTTCGCCTTAGATTCAAGCCATTCCTTAAATTTTGACACGAATCTTAACCTCCTATTCCAAATCTTACAATTATGTAAACAGTTGCGAAAGCAAGCTGGATGAAGGTCGTGATGAAACCAACCTTCGTAAACTCGCTAAAGTTTAAGGTAATTCCTTCTTTTTTCATCGCCCCAAGAGCCATGATAACAACAGAGCCACTGAATGGTGTAGCAGCCCCTCCAAGGTTCGTGCCTAACGCAAGAGCGGACCACATAGGAATTTTGTTAAGTCCAGTAAATCCTTGAACTATCGGAGTGAAGGTTAGAGCAACTGCCATGTTACTAACAATCGTGCTTGCAAGTCCACTCGACCAGAGAACCATCAAAGTCGCAGTGAACGAGCTTCCACCCGCGAATGCAAAGAGTTGCCTTGACAGAGTTTCCAAAAGCCCAGTTCTTTCTAAACCTCCAACTACAAAAAGAAAACCTGTTAGAAAGAAAATTGTTTCCCAATCCATACGCTTAAAAATTTCGGCTGGGTCAATTTCGCTTGCTGCAAGTGCAAGCACAGCGCAGCCTAGCGCAACAGCCTCTGGTCCAATCCCCATCACATCGGAGAGAACAAAGAGAAATATAAGAAGGAACAGTATCAGCGTGGACCTCCAGAATAGTTTCTTGTTTTGGATGCTTTCCCATGGATCGTATACGGGTGGCACTCTTTTTATTCTAAGTCTTGATCTAAAAATATAGTATAAAACTAGAATAGTTAGTGCCCACAAGATGATCTCGGCTATTGCTAGGTAGCCGATAAACTCGTTGAAGCTCAGCCCTGCCTGTACGCCAATTATCATATTGCTCACTGAACCGATTAAAGTGCTGGTTCCGCCTAAGTTTACCATGATGGTTGCTGAAATAAAGAAGGGCACTGGGTCGTAATCTAAGAGTTTGGTTATGGTTATCGCTGCGGCGGCGATGAGCAGTATGGCGGTGGAGTCGCTTAGAAACATAGATACTGCCGCAGACATGATACATAATGTAACGAAGAGTACACGGGGATTTCCTTTCGCCAATTTTATGGAGTATAATGCTCCTAATCGAAACAATCCGCCTCTATCTACCACTTCCACAACAATCATGATGCCTATGAGCAAGGTGATAAGCCTTATGTCAATGAAGCCAATTGCTTCATCATAAGTAAACACAGAGTATTGAAGACCAAACCAAACTGTCAATAGCGCTCCTATAAGTGCTGCGACGGACATTGGCACCGTTTCAGTGGCAGACAAAAGAACTACAAGCACGTAAATAAGAATAAAGACCAGTATCGTCTCGGGCGCCATATCGCTTACCCTTTTTTCTTCCTGTTTCGTTTAGCTAGTTTGACAAGCCGGTCCGCTAACACTTCTGCCTTCTCTTCTACTGTTCTGTAGAGAACGCGTCCGATATCATATATGAGTAGGATAATTAGACCGAGAGCTACTAAGCTTGCCGCACTTGCAAGCATATTTCCGATTTCAGCTACTGAAGATAAAATTGGAATAAAAGCCGAGGCTAAAAGGATAGTTAGTATAATATAGATTGCATCTCTACCCACTCTTATCAGAGAACGGTCTTCTTTTGCGCCAAGTCGCCTCAGAAAAATGTCTGTTAAAACATCTGCAAGAGATAAAGCGTCTGCAAGTGCACGTATCACGAAAATAACTGTGACCAACATAAAACACACCCAAAGAAAGAATCTGCCGCTAACATTAATACCTGGCACAGTCATGCCTTCAACTAGAGGAGGCACAACCATACTTATGCCCCAAAAAATGGCTGCCATTGTTACACTCATGATTAAACGCGGCAACCTTTTCATTTCTTCGCGGATTTTTTTCCTACTCATTTGCTTCACGCATTCTAAAGAAGTGATTCTTTGTCTATTTTGTTAAGAGCCTAATTTAAAGAATACTGCGTAAGATTACTAGTCTTGCATCTTCATTTCCAATACTTAAGCAAAATATAGTAAAAACGGAATTATGGTCTGAGAGGCGCTTAAAGCCAAAAAGTGTTTGTCACAGATGACTCGATTGCCAGCAAAAAAACAATTATTTACATTATGATACCTTATTTGCATACAAAGGAGGTAGCTGGCTATCAGTCTAGAAAATCTATCCGAAATAAACGTTATGACCAATACGCAGAAACTGATTTTTGGAAAAGGCTCAATACGAAAACTCGCAGAAGAAGTTAAAGAAATAATTGGAAAAAAAGCAAGGATATTTCTCGTCACTGACAAAGGAATCGAAAAGGCTGGCTTATTGGACAAGGCTAAGACGTCATTGAACAATGAAGAATTTGAGGTCACAGTCTTTGACGATATTACAGGCGAACCAACCATTGAAACTATGAGAAAAGCTTCTACCGCGCTTAAAGAGGCAAAAAGCAACATCGTAATCGGAATTGGTGGAGGCAGCGTTTTAGACACTGCAAAAGCAGCCGCTATCATGGCAACTAACTCAGGAGACATATCTCAATATTTTGAGCCAGCAGAGAAGAAAATCAAGCAAAAGCCTTTACCTAAGATATTGGTTCCCACAACGGCGGGCACTGGAAGCGAGACAAGCCCTGAAATAGTAGCAATAGATGTGGAGAAGAGCGCCAAGATATTTATTGCCGACCCTGCCACCATTGCGGATGTAGCGATAGTTGACCCGCTTATGACTGTGACTTGTCCTCCAAAACAGACGGCTGCCAGCGGCATGGATGCTCTAGCTCATGCGGTAGAATGTTTTTTGGTTTCGAAACCTACGCCGCTTACTGACGCTTATGCTTTGCACGCCGTGAAATTGATAGCTGAGAACTTACGTGAAGCGTATCATCATGGAGACGACGTTGAGGCGAGATATAACATGTCCATAGCTGCCACTTTGGGAGGAATGTGCATGGTGTTAATTCCCTGCAACATTGGTCACTGCGTATCAGAGGCTATTGGAGTTAAATATAACATACCTCATGGAATATCTTGCTCGCTTGTTATACCATATCAAATGGAGTATAACCTTCCAGTTTGCATGGAAAGATTAGCAAGTCTTGCTGGTTATTTAGGAGCAAATACTTGCGGCTGTTCAGTTCGTGACGCTGCTAAAAAGGCGGTGGATGCGGTGAAGACGTTAATAGAAGACATTGAACTCCCTAAAGGTTTAAAGGAAGTTAACATTCCGAAGGCAGATATACCGAAGTTAGCTGAATACCTCGTGAACAAACGCCAATATGAATATGAGCTGCCAGTGTGGAATCCGAGAAAACTGACAATGGAAAACGTCACAGAGCTACTTGAAAAAGCTTGGGAAGGCTTCTAAACTCAATTCTCCAACTTTACTTTTTATTTCATTACAGTATCCCAAAATTAGCGCCTTGAAACAAAGTCTTACAAAATGATGAAGCCATATCGAATAGTCGGGCGGGCAGGATTTGAACCTGCGACACTCCGGTTTCTGTACGCTTGATAGGCTGGGTGACACCCACCTCTAGTAGGCGTCTACAGCGTCTCCGTCAGCTATGTTGTGCTAGCTGACTCGGAAGCTCTACCAAGCTGAGCTACCGCCCGACCAAAATTTCCAGAATATACCTTTAGATATATGTGTTTCGTTAGCATCTTCAATTATAGTATTTGTCACCGTCTGCATCCACGCTTGTCCAATAGGTAAGTCAACGTTAGCCTAATAAGTTTTGAACAGCGCCATAAAATTATTATTTAGAAAAACATATGGGTAAACTTCAACTCGGTGAAGAGAGGAGTCTGAAATGGTTGATAAGTTGAAAATGTATATCGGTGGAGAATGGGTAGACGCTGAAAGCGGCGAAACCTTCTCTGTAACAAGTCCCGTGACAGGTGAAACTCTAGCTCAGGTGGCAAAAGGTGGAAGAGAAGATGTAAAGAAAGCTGTAGACATAGCTGTGGAAGCCCAAGAAAAAGTTCAGAGAATGCCTATAAAAGAAAGAATTCAACTAGCTTACAAAGTAACCGAGGTTGTGCAGCAGAACATAAAGCCTTATGCAAGAGACCTCACCATGGAGCATGGTAAAATACTGAAAGAGGCACTCATAGAAGTTGAGGATGTTGCTCCTAACATATTATGGAACGCTGAAGACCTTAAGAGACTTGAAACTCCAGTGTTAAACGCCTACAGCAGACCCGATGTGATGCATATTGTTGTACGTGACCCCTTAGGGACAATAGGCATAATTACTCCATGGAACTTTCCCATGCTTATGCCAGCAGAATTTGTGCTACAAGCTTTTCTAGCTGGAAACTCGGTTGTGTGGAAACCAGCCAGCTACACACCAATCAGCGCTGTTCACTTTATGGAATGCGTCGTTAAGGCTGGAATGCCGCCAGGCTTCATTAACATGGTGACAGGACCAGGCGACGCTGTGGGAAGAGCTCTAGTGGAGCATCCGATGGTTGATGGCATCTGCTTTACAGGTGAAACAACAACTGGTGAGGATATAACTAAAAGGGCGGGTCTTAAGAAGATAATACTGGAGCTCGGGGGCTTAGGACCGCTTATTATTATGAACGACGCTAACGTTGAAAAAGCTGTGGAAGACATAATCTTTGGATGTTATACAACTAGTGGTCAATGTTGCTGTGCTAACGAAAGAATTCTCGTTCAGGAAGACATCCATGACAAGCTCGTTAAGGCTCTGGTACCGAAGGTCAAAAAGATGAAGCTGGGCGACCCCTTTAAAGACACCACGGATATAGGACCACTAAACAATGAGCCGGTTGTTCAAAAAGTGGAGAAACACGTTGAAGACGCAGTTAACAGAGGAGCTAAAGTTCTAGCTGGAGGAGCAAGAGCCGAAGGCTTCCCAACGAAACTTTACTATCCCCCAACAGTGATTGATGATGTTCCAACTGATGCTTTATTCAATAATGTGGAAACGTTTGGTCCAACAGCGCCAATAATCACTTTCAAAACGTTGGATGAAGCAATTGAAATAGCCAATGCTCCAAGATACGGTCTCAGCATGGCGATACATACGAAAAACTTCAAAACTGCCTTAGAAGCTTGCAAAAGACTGCATGCGGGGCAGGTGTGTGTAAACGACTCAGTCTACTATTGGGACTATAACAATCCTTGGGGAGGATTTAGAAAGACAGGTTTTGGTCGTATTGCTGGCAAATGGAACTTTGAAGCCTTCACAGACGTAAAAACATTGGTCTTCAATATTGGAAGAAGTGAGTTTTAGTATTCAGAGATGCTTTCGCCTTAAGAAGGGTAGGCTAGGAAAGATAAGAGTCTACGTCACAGCCCCTCTGCCTACGGGCACTTCAATGCCCCACTTATTTTTATGCCTCTCTCCTCAAGTTCAGCTATGAACGGTTCTGGCTTAACACACACTTCTGAAGGAAGCACGCCTTTAAGCTGGATATCACCGTGCGCAAGCATTTGAGCTATTATTGAAGCTGGCACTCCAGTTACGAATCCTGATGCGCTTGCATTCCACTCAGGCTTGGCATCATTAATCACGTCGAAAGTGCACTGAGTTTTCTCGCCGTCTTTTTCACCTATCACATCAACTCTCACTATGTGAACTTCATCGCCCTTCTTAATCTTGGGGCGAGGAAGAGAGCTGAAGTATTTCTCTAAAAACTCTCTGGGAGACATTGACACACCTTTTATGTTTATTGTTTTCTTGCTTGTTAGACCGATTTCATCCAGCATTTTGAGCTTTGATACTGCCGCTGGAGATGTTATGATTCTAAAGGCGACATTTTTTATTCCTTTGTTTATGGTATGCGGAATCGTCGCGAGTTCTGAATGAATTACTTTGTAAGCTTTTACTTCTCCGATTGGTTCTGGAAATCTTAGTGTTTCTTCCTCTGAGAAGGGAGGAACTTCTACAATCTTGCCGTTTCTGTATGAGTACGCATTCATTGTAAGTTCATCTAGAAGCGTTGGCACAGCATAGGCGATTTTGACACCAGTCATCTTCTTAAACACGGCTGTGCCGGAGTACATGTAAACGCTGTCTACTTTGTCAAGTTTATTCGCTCCATGCATCGCCAGTATATTTGTTATTCCCGGAGCACAGCCGCAACCCAGAATAGCTGTTGTTCCAGCCTTCTTAGCTTGGTCATCGAGTTCAAGTTGTTTTAGTGTAACATGGTAGAGACCGCCGAGGTCAAGGTAATTTACGCCACTTTCTATGGCAGCGCTCATCACGTTGATGTTAAATTGGTAGAAAGTGGAGTTAACAACCACATTGAAGTCTTTTCTTAACAGTTTAGTTAGTTCATTGTGGTCTGTCACGTCAACTTGTTCTGCAGTTATCTTATCGCTGCCTGTTTCATCAGCTAGTTGCTTTGTCTTCAACGGTCGTTTGTCAGCAACCACTATGTTAGCTTTAGAAGTTGAGGCTAAGTCTCTGGCGATAACTGCTCCAGTGTTGCCGTATCCTAGCACTAGCACGTTCATGCATATTCACTTTTTATGGCTTTTAGCACGAGTTCTGTGAGGTCATAGAATTTGAGCGGTGACTCTATCTTTCGAATAGCATCTTTAAGGTTGTGAGCGCAGAAGGGACACGTCGATACGAGGGCTGTTGCTCCAACCTCATGAGCTTCTTTAACCCTCTCTAAAGCTGCTTGCATAGCAAAGTCGGGAAAACTCGCCTTCACTCCGCCTCCAGCTCCACAACACAATGCAGTTTCTCTGTTTCTCGGCATCTCAACAAGTTTTATTGATGGAATTGACTTCAGAACTTCCCTAGGCGGTTCATAAATTCCTGTGTGTCTACCTAAGTGACATGGGTCATGATACGTAACCGTTTCTGGCATTTCTCTTGTTAACTTTAAATGACCTTCCTTAATCAATTCCGCTATCAGCTCAGACGAGTGGAGAATTTTGAACGGCAGTTCGCCGACAAACTCTGGATAGTCTTGACTGAGCGTTCGGTAACAACCCGCGCAGGAAGTAACCACTCTCTTCACTCCAGCCTTCCTTAGCGCCTCTACGTTATGCTTTGCTAACTTAAGGAATAGATTTCTTCTTCCAACTCTAAGCGCAGGTGACCCACAGCACCATTCTTCGGGATTAAGAGTCATGAAGTTCACGCCAGCAATATTCAATATTTTCACTGTGGCGTCAGCGATTTCGGGTCTCCTATAAGCTGTTGTGCAACCGACAAAGTAGGCAGTGTCCGCTTTCTCTGCAACCTTAACTTCCTGCTGCACCCATTTCATCCTTTCCTCGTGTGGTTCACCGTAAGGGTTATGGACTTCTTCTATGCGTTTGATGAAGGCGTCGTGCTCGGGTTTTGTAAAGCCTTTTTCCACAAGTTCAGCTCTTAGATTCTCAGTTATCTTGATTGTATCTACTTTGAGGGGACACCTTTCTCTGCAGAACCCACATGTAGTGCAGAGGAAAAACCTTTCCGCTAAGCCCTGTGAGATATCTACTAATCCATCTAAAAGCGCTAATGCAACTGCGTTTCTTCCCCTTGCTGTGAGAGATTCGATGCCAAGAATGGCGTTAGTGGCGCAATCTATCCTGCAAAAGCCGCAGCGGCAACGGTTGCAAAGGATTAAATCGTCGTAAACTCTTTTTGGGATGTCTATAAGCCAAGCCCCCCAGGATTCATTATGTTGTTCGGGTCCATTACACGCTTAATCATCTTCATCACATCTAAAGCTGAACCATGCTCCTTTCTCATTAAATGCGGAAATCTTAATCCAACTCCTACACAGTATGAGACGGTGCCTCCCAACTCTAGAGCTTTATTCACCAACTCCTCTCTTGCAGCAACATACGCTTCAGCTTTGGTTCCGTCAAATGCTAGGTCTATGCCCAAGTTTTCAGGAAGCACCCATGAGCCCAGACCCATAGGCTTGACATTTGACCTCTTAACCCATTCTTTAAGAAACTTGTAGAATTCAAGCACTTTGCTAACTGGAACTGCTGTGTCAATGCTGTCAGCGACGCCTTCCTTGTTCATCTGAGAAAACATGTCATGTCTGTTCATCCAGTATTCCTCGGCAACCTTGTCATCTAACCTTGTGCCACCCTCCGCCTCGAATATAGATGTTGTATGCTTCACTTGTACGTTAACTATCTCTTTTACTCCTTCATAACAGAGGAATACCATTGTTTCCTGTTCATCTTCAGAGTCTTCAACGATAGATGAAGTGAAGGTTAAGCCTTTCCTTAAAACTTTGAGCAAAGATTTGTAAGCTTGCTCAAAACTGTTAAAAGAATAAATGAGAAAGGCTCTCTCTTCTGGCAACGGATGTATCCGTAAAAGCGCTTCAGTTATTACTCCCAAAGTTCCCTCAGCGCCAATGAAGAGACTGTTAACGTCAAAGCCAGTAGACGACTTCGATACTTCTCTGGTTTCAACAACAACACCAGTAGGCAACACCACCTTAAGCGACAACACAAGGTCCCCCATATCCCCATACTTGCCAGCTCGCCATCCTAATGACCTAGTGGATATGCATCCGCCTACGGTGGCGGTGGGAAAACTGCCTGGGTCGTGACCAAAAGTGAAGCCTTTACTGTTTAGTGTTTCTTCTAAATTTTGAAGTATCACTCCAGCCTGCACCTTCACGTTCATAGCGTCTTCGTTTATGCTGAGTATTTTGTTCATTCTAGTTAGGTCTAAAACAACCCCTCCCTTAGCTGGAACAGCAGAGCCAGCGTAATTGGTTCCAGAGCCTCTCGGAGTTAAAGGTATACGATACTTGTTCGCAAGAGTAATTATCTCACGTACCTCGTCTGTTGTTGCTGGACGTGCAACAGCGAGAGGCTTTACGCCTTGTCTTGGATGAGTAAAAATGGGATATCGGTCTCGCGAGTAAGCTATTAGGTCGTATGGTTCGTGTAAAACATTATCTCTCCCAACAATCCCAGCTAAAAGCTTCACAATGTCTTCCATTTTTCAACCACCTAATCCACGTTTCATATAACATACCCTTTTTAAATGGTTTTAACCTTACGTAACGCTTCATCCAAATGTTTCTATGAGATAAGTAATATCACCCTTAAAAACCACACACAGGACGCTATTGTCGACCATACATTAAACCAACATGTATTCTATTCAACCCTCAAAGTTTAATAGGAGATGGCGTTTTCAACGTTTATGGGCCGGTAGTTCAGTTTGGCATGAATGACAACCCTCGTAGTTGTCAGTGCATACGCCGCCTTCGCGTGTATCGTACCGAGAGAGGCGGAAGCCGCGGGTTCAAATCCCGCCCGGTCCACCACTGAATTTATTCTTAGTAGATTTGTTTAAATACCGGTTCTTCTCATTCTTTATTGGTGGTTTTGTTGAGGGTTGCACGCTGGGCTTATCTTCTCGATGAGGACCCAGATTTTAGGCGTTGGTATGACAACTTGGCTAGGGGAAGCGAGGCTACGGCCGTTGAGAGGGCTAGGGTTCTATATCGGTTCCTGAGGATTCACGATTTGTCCCCTCGAGTTCTCGTAGACTTGGCTAAGAAGGATAGGAGAAGGGTTGAGGATGTGCTTTCTGACTTCGTGGGCAAGCTTTTGAAGGAGGGAAAGTCGCCTGGTTACGTTGAGAACTACCTTAAGGCTGTACGGTCGTGGCTTGAATACAACGAGATAAAACTGGTTAGGAGGATAAAGATAGGGAACCGAAACCTTACCCCAACCATAGAGGACGAGAGGGTTCCCACACCCGCCGAGTTGAGAACCATATATTGCTATGCCGGTGAGAGGGCAAAGTGCTCCATAGCGTTAATTGCCTTCGCCGGCTTGAGACCTCAAACACTGGGCAACGCAAGCGGCACGGACGGACTGACGGTCAAAGACCTTCCTGACATGAGGATAGAAGGCAACAATATTGTGTTCACCAAGGTTCCGACAATGGTGGTGGTGAGACCCAGCCTCAGCAAGGCTAGACACAAATACTTCACGTTCCTCACAAGCGAAGGATGCGAGTACCTTCAAGCCTATCTAGAAAAGAGACTCGCCATGGGACAGGAGCTTACACCAGAATCACCTATAATAGCCGTAACGCCTGGCTTCGAGAAAATGGGTAAAAGCCCAAGGAATAGGGGATCAAAGTTCATAACAACCAAGAACGTGACTAGGGAGATACGTGAGGCGATGAGGCCTCGCTTCAAGTGGAGACCCTACGTGTTGAGGGCATACTTCGACACCCAGCTTCTGGTAGCTGAGAACCACGGAGAGATAAGCCACGCCTACAGGCAGTTCTTCATGGGCCACAAAGGCGACATAGAAGCCAAGTACACCACGAACAAGGGTAGGCTGCCTGAAGACTTGATAGAGGACATGAGGCGATCCTTCAGGGACTGCGAAGAATACCTTTCTACGAGACCTTCTAGCAGAGAGGAGGATCCAGAGGTCACAACGATCAGAACGATGGTGGAGAGCGGCGTGCTGGATCTTTCAAAGCCGAACGTTAGGCGGTACCTCGTCAAGAAGCTGGGCATCGAGGACGTGGAGGGGAAGGTGGCGAAGATGAAGGAAGAGGGTCTGGGTGAAGGTGAGGCGTATGCAAGGGTCGTATGCGGAGAACTGGGCATAAAACCCATGAAGATTGAGGCGTCCAATAAAAAGGATCCGAAGAAGATAGTGGGCGAAGGTGAACTTGAACTCTACCTTGCCGAGGGGTGGGACGTGCAAACGGTGTTGCCAAGCGGCAAAATACTGGTCAGAAAGGGTTAGAGTAGCTTTAGAATCCTCTTAACCAAGCGTTCTTTCCTACTATAAATTAAATCCTCAATTAGGCACTTTTGCATGTTAATGTATTTAATGAGGGGCTTCACGATCTCCTTACTGATGTGATAATCTATGAACTCGTGCTTAAGCGTCAGAATCGCCCTCTCTTCATGCTCATCATAAATACATATCACGTCCCCCTTCACTTCACCATGCCTATCTAAATTAGGATTGGGGAGCCACCTCACCCTTAACTCGTGCCCCATACCACTGTTCATCTTTAACTTTTCAAGTTCCCCCTTTAACTTAACCTCTAACTCACGCCTATTTTTCAGGTTGCGTTCAGCGCCTTTGTGGAAGCCAGCCTTCCTCTCGCCTACCATAATTTACACCTTGACGCTAAACTGGTCAGTGCATATCGTAGGTTGTCTACATCTGGGACAGAGCAACACTCTAACGTTTCCGATACCTTGCCCTATACCGAGCTTTTTTCGCCATTCAGCCCATATTTTCACTTCCTGCATATGCCTCAGTTTTTCCATGGTTATTGTTCGCGGCGGAATGTCAATAACGAATCCGCAGTGGGGACACTCCAGCGATCTTTTGTTGGTTATGTCAACAATCTTCAACTCAACCATACTCTCACCTTTTTCTACAACGTTTTGTGGAAGCGACTATTCCCCCCATTAGCCATTAACTTCCTCCGATTTCCATTCGAGTCTCATGGGAAGGTTGCAGAATCTGCACCTTACGAGTCGGCCGATGTCAGAGGCGTCATAGTCGAACGATGTGCCGCATTTTGGGCACTTACCGTAGTATTTGTTGTCGACCGTGACTTCAACTTCTTTTTCAGCTTTAGGCGGCCTTGGTTGCTTTTTCTCTTTAGGCTTCTCAGCGAATGACTTGATGAGCTTGTCAATCCTTGCATAGAACTTTCTCCAGATA
>QMYO01000025.1 GCA_003662715.1 Candidatus Bathyarchaeota archaeon
AAAGCTTGAGAGTAAAGGGTTGATAAAGGTTCTTGATTTGGAGGCTATTAAGGGCGCTGGGTTAAGCGCTAACATCGAGTTTATCTTGAATGCTTTAAGGGAGATAGGGGCTAAACGTTTGGTTATTGACTCTTTAACGGCTTTCCTCAGCGCCTGCGAAGAAAAGTTTGAATACAGAACACTCATGCATCTTTTCTATAAGATATTGAAGAAGCTGGGCTGCACCACCATAATGACCTGCAGTGTACCCACTGGTCTAGAAACGCTTGGGCTCGGCATAGAAGAGTTCATAGCTGACTCCGTCATAACGCTGGAAAGCGTCATCCGAGATGGAGAACTTAAAACCAGATTTCTAATACGCAAAATGAGAGGAACCAACCACAGCAAGAAATATCACGAAGTTATCATAGGTGGAAAGGGATTAGAAATCGTGGCTTTCTCCATGACGTGAGATGGTTCTTTGGGAAATCCCGATGATAGGGTTAATTCTTTACCTAGCTTTCCTATCAGCTTTAGGAACTTTGATACTTTTCCTTATTCGTCAGAAAGGAACCTATCTCAGATCGGTTCAATTGCTTTTCGCTGCAGCCTCCATATTAATTGCGTTAGCAACCTCATTTGATTTAATTTCGGAGTATCTGGTTAAAACAGAGAAGATTGCCCCTTATTCGGAGATTGGATATATTATCGCAGTCTTCCTATCTGTGATGATGGTAGAACACGCTGCATTGATAGTGTACAAGGGAAAACAAAAGAAAGCCTCTTGGAAGAAGTTTTTTTCAGATAAGTTAAACCTTCTTTCCATCTCATATAAGGGATATATTGTTCTTGCCTTATTTTTGACAGTGATTTTTCATCCTTGGAAAACACAGCTGGCTAGAAATATATGGGGAACCCCAACCTACATCTCAATTAACCATGAACTGTGGTACATAGTCTTTTTATTACCTATTCCCATAGTCTTTATAGCATATCCTTGTATGCTGTTCATACTTTCTAGCCGTAAGTATAAGGAAGAATCTGTGGTAACGACATTAAAGTTGCTTGCAATATGCTGGATTTGTGTAGGCTCCGCCGTATCTGTCTTCTACGGTTTACGAGGCCAACTGGGAATTGCGACAAATGATATCAATTTTTTACTTTATACTGTTTGTTTTGGAATTATAGCTTATTCTTTCAAGAAAACAAATATTTTAGAAAGTTTCTTCGAAAAGGTGCATCCATCTTTTCCTTTTAGTGGAGGTGAAAGCGTTCTTTTCACCTATACATCCAAGATAGATAAGATGAAGATGTTCTCAACCTTGATTTGGGAAGGATTGACCGCGGGAAACAGGGTTATTTATAAATATCCAGATAATGAAGATACAGTAGTTAGGAAGAAACTGAAAGAACATGGCGTTAATGTCGAAAAACATGAGAGAGATGGCTCCCTCATTTTGACGACTTTGTCACAATTCTATCTCTCAGATGGGCTTTTTAATGAAGAAAAAGCAATCAGAACCCTAAATGAACTCAAAGCAAATTCATTAAAAAGCGGTTATCCACAACTAATAGACTTCGTAGACCTTGGCGACCTCTCATTTCTCAGAGGAAATGAGGACAAATACATCGAATATCTGAATGATGATAGATGGAAAACTTACGTGGATGAGCATGTGATCGAACTGTTTGCTGTTAACTCAGAGAAAATAAGCAAAAACCTTCTTAACCAACTGCAAACGCACGGGCCCTTACCTTCAATTCATCCTATCGATCTTATTACACAGATGAATACATTCTCAAAGACGCTGGGGCTAACCCATCGACAGATTGCTGGAAGAGAGATTCTGTTTGATTTTGATCCTTCGTCTAACTATGAGAAAATTATTAGAGATTTTGTAACTGAAGCTTTAGCTAACGCTGAGCAAGTGACACTTTTTACACATAGAGGTAGTGCTGTCTATTCGGTTCTAGACAATAAAGAATCACTCAAGGTTATACTCTTGTCGCAACGCATCTCAGCTCCCCAAGTAGAAGCTCAGATGAATGAAATCCTATTGCCCGCAAACAACACTGCTCTACTGCTTGATGCGCTAGATAAAACGCTGAAAACGCTTTTACATGGCAATCTAAACATAATTTTTGACAATTTATCCAGCTTAATCTTATCGGTTGGCTTGCAGAAAACTTATCAATTCGTGCGCTACACACTTGACATGCTGGCTTCAACGAATTCAACCGCCCTGTTTTTATTCAATCCAAACGCTCATGACCAAAAAGTTACATCAAGCGTAAGAGCTCTCTTCAGCAACCATATAAGTTATGGAAAAGATGGACTACAAGTTATCAAACTTTCTGAATCAGAAACTGAAAATCCATAAATGAGGTTTAACCATGAACACCAAGGAAAAATTCAATAAACTTCTCCTCAAAATCATAGATGAAGAACTGAAACATATCTTTGGAGAAGTCGCCACGTCAATCATCTACAATTATTTGGAAAGGAATTACTCGTTAAAGCGAGAAGAGATTCCAGAAAAATTAGAAGTCTTCACTAGAGGCATCGAACAATTTCTAGGTTCAGGAGCGCAGGTGGTGCAGAAAATAACTCTGCAAAAGCTATCCGCATGTTCGGGAGTTCAATGTCAAGTTAAAGAAGGCTACAGCTTCGTAGATTATGTAACTGAAATAAAGAACAAACTTTAGATTAGTGCAAAAACCAAAATTTCTTAATCAGTTGTTTAGCTAAAACATAAAAAAATTGGAGAGAAGGCTATGGGCTTCCTATAATCTCCTCTTCAGGTGGGGGAGATGGAATTAAGCCTTCTTTCATAAGCTTGGCTGTTGATTCTCTGGCGTTTCTAATAATTGAAACAGCTCTGTCCCACAATTCCTGCCTACTCAACTTAACTCTAGCAACACCTTCTTCTATTGACTTTAAGGCGCAAGCAACCGCCTCTCGGGGATACACCTCCCACTCGTCCATTCTAGGAACAATATCTCCCTCATGAATTCCTCTCTCTTCAGCGAAATTTGCTAGCTCCATGGCAGCGGCAATACACATGTCATCAGTAATCGTCTTTGCCTTCACATCTAAAACTCCTCTAAAAATGGCTGGAAAGCCCAAAGAGTTGTTTATCTGATTTTCAAAGTCAGACCTACCAGTTGCAACAATCTTGACGCCAGCCTCTTTTGCCTCCCAAGGCCATATTTCAGGAATAGGATTTGCGCAAGCAAATACTATAGAGTCGGTTGCCATGTTGGATACCCATTCTTTCTTTATGGTGCCTGGTCCAGGTTTGGATGCGGCTATGCAGGCGTCAACATCTTTTAAAGCTTCGGGTATGCCTCCTGTTCTTCCTTCACCGTTGGTTTTTAGACAGAAATCCCATTTCCACGGGTTTGCTTTCTTTGCAGCCTCTAAATCTTTTCTGTTAGGATGCAGGATTCCCTTGGTGTCAACCACAATAATGTTTTCCGGCTTAACACCTGCTCTCATTAGAACAATGGCTGTTCTTGTGTTTGCTGCCCCCACACCTATTAGGGTTATCAGCGCATCATTCATTTTTTTGCCCACGATTTTTAGAGCGTTAATCAACCCGGCCAATATCACTGTGGCTGTGCCCTGTTGGTCATCGTGCCAAACCGGGATTTTGAGTTGCTCTCTCACGTGCTCAAGTATGTAGAAGCATTTCGGCTTGCTTATATCCTCAAGGTTGATGCCTCCGAACGTGGGCTCTAACCATCTGCACGCGGTTATGATTTCGTCTGGGTCTTTAGTTCCTAAACAAATTGGAAAAGCGTCAACTCCGCCTAGATACTTGAATAGTAAGGCTTTTCCTTCCATCACGGGCAAGCCAGCTTCGGGTCCTATGTCGCCTAAACCGAGCACTCTAGTTCCATCGCTTACAACGGCTACGTAGTTCCACTTGTTGGTGTGGTGGAAAACCTGTTCTGGTTCTTCCTTAATTTTTTTACATGAAGCTGCCACCCCGGGCGTGTACCATATGGCGAAGTCGGATGGAGTTCTTATGGCGCATTTAGGCATAACTTGAACCTTTCCTTCATAGAAGGGGTGGTAGGCTAGAGCGAGTTTAGCTGGTTTCTTTGCTTTGGCTAAAAGTTCTTCAACCGTCATTTTTTTGTTCATATAGTTCCACCTAGAAGAACTTGAGAAGTTGTTGTTCATGCTACTCCAAAATTTAAGCATTGTGGCAAAGAAGTGTGTAAAAAGTGAAATGCTGCTTTTGTTACTCGCCTTTTTTCATTAGTCGGCGGGCATAAAAAACCAGAAAAATTATGGTCAACACAACTGACGTGGTTAGGATGTAGAAAAGTAATTCAAGTGTAAAATCTCTTTGAAAGGTTATTGAGATTGTGGTGTCTTCTGTGAGTTCAACGGTTTTCTCTCTTTGCTTCTCACCTATACGGACGATTATTCTGTAAGTTTCCTCCTTAAGGTTGAAGGCAACTATTCCTTCAGTTGTTTCACCATTTAATATCAGAGTTTCGTTCAGTTTAACCTTAACTAAAGCTCCGTCGACTAATGTTCCATCTTTATCAGCGACTTTAACAGTTAAAGTGTATGTTCTCAGGTCTGCGTCAAATTGAACAGTTATCGTTACGTTACTTCTTAGGTTAACGTTCTCTGTCTTGCTTAAGTCATTCTTGGAAACATTAAGAATGTACTCGCCTTCGCTCAGTAAATCGGTGAAAAAACCGTTATCGTCCGTAATACCGCTCGAAACAGTTCTTCCAAGATTGTCGCGGATAAAGACTTTGGCTCCAGACATGGGCTTGTTGTCACTCCAAACAGCGTGGACATCAATTTCAAAAGTTCTTAGGGGAACCGTAATGTTAAGATGTAGAGTCGCTTCTGTGCTCTTTGTTAGCTGGATTGTGGTGGTGTTGGAAGATGATTCGTAAGAGGCTTCAATTAAATAGTTTCCGAAAGAGAGTTGAGGGAAATTAGCTATTCCAACTTCGGTTATCGTTGATTTTTCCCATTCATCATCTCTCAAAATAGCTACTTTTGCCCCTGATATTGGATGGTCTTCCTTATCGAAGACCATTACATCCAAACTATAAACGCTGCAGTTTGCTATATAGCTGGTTGTTGAATTGTTGAAATTAAATATGCTATCGTGAACTTGTCTAGCCAGCCAATTCGTTTGGACACTATATTCATAATATGGCATTTGTGGAAAAACAGCTAGCCCCTGATCGTTTGTGTTGGATTTAAGGGTCTGAGGTATATCTTTTTCCCAATGAATAGTTACCTCTGCTCCTTTCAGTGGACGGCTTTCGCCATCCTGAGTCAAAACTTCCAGATCAGAAACATCACAAACGATGACGAAACTGTTTACGTTATCGCTCAAATCAACCGTTTCATACGCTACTTCTACACTGCGCCAGTAAATTGTCACGATAGCTGATGGTATGCTTGAGTATACATCACTGAATACGGCGACACCTGAAGCGTTAGTTAGTTCATATGAGCTCCTATAGTCACCTGGACCGTATAATGTGGTAACCCTGACCCAAGCGGCGCTTAGAGGGTCTCCTGCTGTGTCTACAGCTTTTATGACCAGCGTATAGGTACCTGCTGCAGACACAGAGGTCAACCAATAAAGGAAGACGACTAGAAGCGGCATTAAAGCTCTCAGAGATTTTTTCATCATTAACCTCCCTCAGTAGATATAATTTCAGGCGCGTATGGTTCCAAAAACATCCAGTAGTAATCTTGTACTTCCTCAAAACCATCAACTTGGCTGCCTCCGTCGTACATCCACATAGCCCATGTATAATTGTAGTTTGTGTTCTCAACAATAGTATAGCTGGTTCCCTGACAGTTTACCGCTTCAAATTCAATTGAACCTTGCTTAACTCCACCTGGAGCTGCCTCAGTAATTGAAAAACGAGTTCGGTTGGCATCAAGACTTTTAAGGTTTACAAGTCCCTTAACATTGATTATCAATCCACGCCCAATTTGTTCATTCCAGTGGGCGCCCCAATATCCTGGATATTCATATTCTTCATGCGTGGGGTCCTGCCACCAAGGCAAATAATCATACGCATCATTATACACTTGTCCCGTCTGATTGTTGAGGTAGGCGAACCATTTTGGTTCGCCCTTGCCCATAACCGACGCGAACCATAATCCGTTGTCTGTCTGGTTTTGCTTCCAGTATATGTGTGTATTTATTTGAGAGTACTTCACGTTGGCAGTTATAAAAACTACGGCGTATGTGTCGTAGTAATTATTGGAGTGATGGTTAACATCGTAAACACATTGAACTTCGGTGGAGTTAAGAAGTGCTATCAGACGGACGGCGGCTCTTGTTTCGGTTCCGCTGTACACGTATTTAATTTGCCACTGACCATATGGTCGCCACTCAGCCAATGATCCATCATGAGTACCAAAGGCGTGCAGGTTCCAAGGTCCAAAGCATAAGCCGGTGGTTGGGTCTTTAATTAACAAAGCTGCGGCACCGTAATAATCATAAGGATAATCAGGTGACTGTGTGTGACCTACTCCAATGAATTCAACTTCGAATCTGTTCGTTCTTGCCAAATAGGCTCCAGGAATATACTGAAGGTCACTGGAGCCTTGATACGGCTCGGCATCTAAGTCGTCTACCCACCATATTTTTACCCTTTGACGTGTAATATTGAGCGTTGGAAACTTAACTTGGAATACTAAGCGATTTGTGGAGTTGAAGAAATAATATGGGTCAGCTAAATCTCTAGGCACTTCAATAATTTGACCATGCCAGTTTACCTCATCCCATATCTCATATTGGGAAGGAGAGATAACAAACGCGCTGTCAACACCGTTCTCTGTTACATTTACGCGAAACTGTTTTGTTGGCAAAGATGGAATTGGAGGAAAGACTGTTCCATTAAAGTCTAGCTGCTCTCCGTTCCAATACCATTGTCCTTTCACGCCAGCCTCTAAAGTGTAGATTTCATCACCAGTATTTGCTGGTCTTCCACTGGTCGGTGTGCCTTTATCCACCATGAACTCTATGCTTGTGTACGTTGAGGAAACTGCTGTTATACCTCTATTGTCCTCTACTGCAACAATTAACCATTTATAGTAAGGCTGTTCAATACTGTTCTCAAATACAAGTCTATATCCTCCCAACATTCGCTGAACAGCTGATAGATTTGCAATCGTCCAATCTTCCATTGATGGATCAAACCTGTAAACGAGAAAGTTTTCTGTTGTTAAGTCCGTAACTGGCAATCCGTTTTCGCGAGTTACATTTACGATTAATTCACTTATTTGAGGAGGCTCGGTAACTAGATAGCTCATGTTTAGTTCCATGCTGAGAGATACTAATATGGAATATCTATAGCCATAAAGACCAAAGTTTGTTAAGTTAATCAAAAGGTCTGCATAAATACTGGAGACGCTTACAGGATAGTACCAGTAACACTTAATGAAGTTGTAAACTCTTCGTTCTGGAATGTATATCCCTCCAACAACTTTCGGAGAGCTAAGAAGTTGACTTGTGTTAAGAAAATCAACTGCAACGCCTGACCCAGCTAACCCTATTCTTAAGTCGTTCTTCCACTGGTTGAAAATCTGATTTATACCATTTCGATTAGGAACTCGTTCCTCAAAAGACGTTTTAGTGAAGTTAGCCAAGCTTATTTCCATTAAGTGGCGAGAGCCCACCCTTAAGTTGTCAATTAACGATAGATAATCTTCCCATCTTTCATGTTTGAAGTAGGTCACTGTACTATACATAATCGCGCCTATGGCAATAATCATAATTGCAATCAGCAAAACTGCGAAGATTATGAATTGGCCTTGTTTTCCCCGTTTTTTCTTCATTTTCGGTTTTTCCAGTTTAGGTTCAGATTTAGATTATCTAAACTTAAAATAGAGGGGAAATGTATATTAAATCTTACGTAATATGATTGCAGACAGACAAGCCTGAGAAAACCAACGACACATCACATCCAGACCATCAAATTTCACTTTTACGTATGCCATCACTTCGGTACAAGAAGAAAGCTATTATTAGCGCTGCGATCACAATGAATACAATAATAGCTACAAACACTAAAGTTGTTCATATAGCTGTGGAGAATCATGCATCAATTCTTAACGGATTTTCTTGCTATATTATTTCTGATGAGTCCCATAGGTATTGGAAATAGTCCTTAGCAAACTTCACCAGCCCCATATGATCTGACCATATGACGAGAGTTGGCTTTTCTTCCCCTAGTAGGAGCAACGCTTCCTTGCCATCCACGATGACGCCTCCGCCAAACATGTGGTCTCTAACTCTAACCTCTGCCACATCATTCAGCTTTTCTATAATCTGTTCATTCACATCTTTCCCTATCAGCAACAGAGCCTTAACCTCACTACCTTTAAAAGAAATCAATATTGGAGTAAAGGCTTCCACAAGCGCCTTCGTAAGGGTTGGAGCAGCAATCATCAACTCGACCTTAGCTTTACTCAACATCTCACGAAGCTTTGCGAGTATGCTGAACTCGCCGCGGAGAATCCATATGTCGGGTTTTTCACGAATCTCCCTCTTCTCATACAATGGCTGAAGCTCGCTCACAACGGTTTGTTCCCACGACTTTAGGGAGTCTTCTAATCTTAGTCTAACAGCGTTCAAAGCTTCTGAGGGAGATTTTGGATAATATCTGCTTGGTCTGCCTCGCTTAGTTTCAATCCATCCCTTCCTCTCTAAAGAGTTTAGAACCTCATAAATCTTTGAGTAAGGAACATTAGCGTGCTCGCTAATTTGACTGGCGGTTGTGGCTCCTTTCTCCAGCAACGACAAATACGCGCGGGTCTCATATTCCGTCAATCCAAGTTCACGCAGAATCCTTTTCGCATGGTCGCTTATGGACATGTTTAGGGTACCCCTCTTTCACCTTATGAAAAGTTTGGAAACCTTCTTATATACAGTATTTTGTAACTTCTAAGCTAAATAATTTACAACTCCCAGTGGTGTCAAAATGCAGTTCATTAAAAAAACCAAATCCATATGCCCAGAATGCTTCAAGGTTTTAGACGCCACCATATTTGAAGAAGACAACAAAGTCTACATCAAAAAGGAATGTCCTGAACACGGAAAGTTCCGAGACGTTTACTGGTCAGATTATGAACAATACCAACGAGCCGAAAAATTCAGATACGACGGCGAAGGACTACAAAATCCCCGCACCAAAACAGAACAAGATTGCCCCTTTGACTGCGGCATCTGCCCACAACACAAATCACATACAGTGCTCGCCATCATCGACGTAACCAACCGATGCAACCTGAAGTGCCCAGTCTGCTTCGCCAACGCTGCCACTGCTGGATACGTGTGCCAACCATCGAAGGAAGAGGTTCGAGAGATGCTGGAGAACCTTCGAAGCAACGAGCCCGTACCCGCAACTGCATTACAATTCTCGGGAGGAGAGCCCACTATCCGAGAAGACTTGTTCGAGTTAATACGTATGGCAAAGGAGTTGGGCTTCCGCCACGTGGAGGTGAACACTAACGGTCTGCGGCTTGCGCAAAGTGTAGACTATTGCCGTGGCTTGAAAGAAGCTGGGATGAGCACGGTTTATCTGCAGTTTGATGGCTTGTCTAATGATGTGTATCGGTTCACGCGTGGATGCGACTTGCTTGAGACGAAAATGAAAGCCATTGAAAACTGTCGAGAGGCGGGTATAAAGAGCATAGTTCTGGTGGTCACGCTGATCAAAGGCGTCAATGACCATCAAATAGGAGATATTATACGATTTGCCATTCAAAACTTCGATGTTATTCGATGCATAAACGTTCAACCAGTTTCTCTCTGCGGAAGAATTCCAGAGCAGGAGAGAGCAAAAATGCGCATCACCATACCCGACTTCACTCGGCTCTGCGAAGAACAAACCAACGGAAAAATAAAGGTCTCCGATTTCTATCCAGTGCCAGCAGTTGTTCCCATATCTAAAGCAGCTGGCGCATTAAAAAACAAACGTTATCCAGAGTTCACAGCGCACCCTCACTGCGGAACTGCCACCTACATTTTCGTTGAAAACGGAGAAATCGTTCCAATAACAAAATATGGAAACATTGAGAAGTTCCTTGAAAGCATCAACAAAGTGTATGAAGAAGCAGAGAAAGGACATGAAAGAAGAGCCAAGCTTCGACTTCTCAGTGCTTTACGTCACGTAAAGTTTGGTTTAATGAGAAAGTATCTCTTGCCCATATTAAGATCAGGAAGCTATAAGGCGCTGGGTGATCTGCATAGAAGGATGTTGATGATTTCAGCCATGCACTTCATGGACGCCTACAACTTCGACTTGGAAAGAGTTCAGCGATGCTGTATACATTACGCTGTGCCTGGAGGCAAAATCATTCCGTTCTGCACCATGAACGCTATACATCGACCTAAGATTGAGAAGCAGCTTGGAATTTCTGTGAAGGAGTGGCAGAAGAAGCATAAGGTGGAAATCAGCGCAATAGCATAATTTTGGGAAGTTATAGCCTAGTTTTTCGCCGGCTACTTCCACTTCCGAAACAGCCTGTACCCATCCATGTCGGTGACGTAATTCAAAGCCCACTTCAAGCAGCTTACAAGCTTCATCTAGGCTATGAGCAACTTTCACATGAAACTCTTCCGGCTGACCATGAAAGTAGATAGCGTTTTCGATGTTAATGTATAGCATGGTTGACTTTACGTCTCTATGACCCAGAAGCCACTGGATATGTATGATATCCTTTGTCTTGTGGTACTCCATTGTGCCTTTCCAGTGGCGCAACGAATGAAAACTTATCCGCTTCAGCCTTGGATTGCCGAGTTTTCTGGCAAACCTAGCGCGCGTCACTTCAAGGTTGAACTTCATGCTCCTTAGCATTCCAGGCCAAATCCTCAACGATGTCTTGGGAAGGTTGTTCAGCATGGCGATCAGCATCGAGGAGATCGGTAGGATTCTTGAATGACTACCTTTTTCGGCTTTAACCCTGACAACTTTGGCTTTGAAATCTACATTTATCCATTCCAAGCGTATGGCTTCTCCGTAGCGCATTCCGGTTTCCTTGAGTAGCTGAAGGAAGGTTGACAGCTTCTTTCCGGAGCCAGCTATCAACTGGTCGATCTCCTCCTCGGTTGGCACAAATAGGAAAACAGAAAACGAGAAGTTGCGGGAGATTTCTTCAAGCTGTTATTAGGTAAAGTCTATAAGAGCTGGACGTATACTGTTTTGATGGACAACCTAAGGGATTGTTATGTACGAATTTGATGCAGTAATAGTGGAAGATGAGAGCGGCGGATATGTAGCTTTTGTCCCCGCACTGCCTGGCTGCCACACCCAAGGAGACACCTTACAGGAACTTATGGACAACGTGAAAGAGGCTGTAGAGCTTTATCTTGAAACCCTATCCGAAGAGGAAAAGAAAGAACTTCTACGTCAAAGGGTTGTTGGAATACAAAAAGTGAAAGCCCTTGCCTAAAATTAGGCCATTACCGCCTCGCAAAGTCATCAAAGTTCTAGAGAAAGTTGGGTTCAGAATCCTCCGGCAGAAAGGCTCCCATCTAATTATGATAAATGAGAAAGGAACACGCATAGTAGTTCCAGTT
>QMYO01000026.1 GCA_003662715.1 Candidatus Bathyarchaeota archaeon
CTATGTTCCTCATGTGGAGTTTCCAGATTGGCTGGCTTTAGCCTTGCACAAGAAAAGTCCTTTCGAGCTTTTCGATGTGAGGGGGAGAATACTGAAAGAAGCTAAAATCACCGCTTAAATTCTCCCTTTTTTCTGTTTGGGTGATTGTTGTGGTTGAAATTGATTCTAAGCTTGAGGACGTTCTGCTAGACCATGATTATGTCATGGTGCACATTAAAGACCATTATTATCCTGATGGTGTTGGAACTGACTATACGGTGCTTTATCCCCTAAGCATTGACGGAATGATTGAAGACAAGGATTTGTTCATGGATTATGTTAGAGGGTGCTACCATTTAATAATGACATTTCACATAAGTTATGATGAGATAATAGAAATCTACAGAAGAAACAAAAGTTAAAAACCCCCATTTTTTGGGTGATTTAGAAATGAAGGTTTTAAGTCGAAAACCTTTAGTCTTCATTCTAAGCCAAAAAGAACTACTCGAAGACAACCCTGCCCTAAACTTGTCCCCTGAATACCACGCCCTAAAACATGGTTTACTTAAAGAAGTGTTAGAATGTAAACTCTGCGGTGAACTTCTGCCCGACAGAAGCGTCAAAAGATTCATGAAACATCTATTATCGAAACATCAATCTGAATTTGTGGACAAATGTGAAAGACTGTTCTTTAAGAAAAAATTGATTCCAACAGAATAAAAACCCCACTTTTTCTGTTTTGGGTGAGAGAGATGGTGTATGAATATAGCTACCGTCTAGGGTATGAGCAATCTTTAGAAAATGTTCTAAAACAGCTTAGAAACCCTAATTTTTTCAAACATCTTGACAGAAGGTGGATAATGGGATACTTGGATGGCGTAGAAGACAGAGAAGATATAACTGAAGAACTAAAAAAGGAAGTTCAGCAACTTAGACAGAAATTCGGTTTGAATGACAGAAAAACCACACATTAAGACTTTTGCTCGTGGTAAATTCTCCTTTTTCTGTTTTGGGTGAAATTATGTTGAGGTCTATTAAAACTGTGCCCTGCTTTAATCCTAGATTAAAGGATTTTCTGGTGGTTGTTACGGAAGAGCCGAAGGTTTATTTAATTCCTGAAGCTGAGTTTCGCAACTTGATTCTTGAGGCTGGAAGGAAATTTAGGAATTTGTGTCCTCTGGCGCCATATCCTAACGTTTTAGGCTGTGAGTGGAAAACGAATAAGAGAACTTACGAATGGTTTGTCAAAAGGCTCAAGGAAGTGCAAGAGAAGTATGAATGGATAATAAACGCACGTGGACAAATAAACGACTTATAAAACACGCCCATTTTTTCTATTTTGGGTGAAAAAATTGGAGAATTGTAAAGTGTCGGCGTATACAAGGTTGGCGATTCAGACATTTAGGAAAATTGCTAGACTAGAGAGGAAACTTGAGGAGCTTGAAGTCGAGCTTAGAGGTTGGCTTTCAAAGGTTCCTGATGATGAGCTTGACTATTATGTTGAGAAAACAGAGGAGATACGAGCAAAGGAAGATGAGAAACTCGCTAATTTCATGCGTAGAGTAGGAAAACAGCCTTGGGAAAGATAAAGCGCTAAAGTTTCTTCAAGACAAGTAAAAACACCAAACTATTAATCCCCACTTTTTCTTTTTGGGTGAAAAATTTGAAGGTTGAGATTGAGATTTTGTCGGGGCTAGAGGCTTCAGAGGAGTTTGAAAGGTTTGAGGATGATTTAAGGGAGTTTCTCTCCGAGTATGGCTTAGAAGCGAAAATCATTGACCATGCAACGGGAAATGAGCTTACGGTTAAGCCTGTTCCAGCCTGTCCAGAATGCGGTTGCCCATTAAAATCCATAGCTGTTGAGAAGCTTGGAAATAGCCTTCATTTCAACGCCGAAACGGGGCTATACTACTATGATGAGGTTCAGGTCAAGCAAGTCTACAAGTGCCCAGAGTGCGGTAAACCTATTGGCGGATGGAGAGCAGACGGCGAAAGATGGGGATTTGTGCCAGAAACAGAATAAAACCCCCTTTTTTCTATTTTTGGGTGGAGCAAATGAGATTGTTCAGAGTAGAGGTTATAGGAACTTGGGATGTCGAGGCTGAAAGCGAGGAAGAAGCTGTAGAGAAATTAGCAACGCTTCTGCCTCCCAGAGACCATCATGAAGCTGATATGGGAATTGAACAATCCGATGTGAAAGTAACAGTCTTAGAAGAAGTTGAGGAATGAAACTATAGAAATCTACAGAAGAAGCAAAGCCTAACCTCTCATTTTTCTGTTTGGGTGAAAAATTTGACTGCAAAAAGTGAGCTGTTTGTAGAAGAGGAAGTCAGAGATATAGTTGAGCAGATTTTGAAGCAGAGAGGAATTCTAGGAGAAAACGACTGCATTAGAGTCGAATGCCCTAGCGATTGGTCTGGAATCTGGGATGCTAGCAATTTTCCTGAAGGCGGTAAGGCTAGAATCTTAGATGAGGAAACGGATGAAGTTATAGGCGAAGTTGAATGGAACACCGATTTCAAGATTGAAAGCGATATTGGGGGCAGATATATTGATGCTGAGCCTAAAATTACAAGGCTTGTGTGGAAAGGTAAGAGTATAGCGTTAGATTCGGAGGGGGAAAAGCCGTTAAAAGTTTTCAAGGTTTCGGCTGAGGAGCTTGGCTATGAAACTGTAAAGTGCGGGGGCTGTCTGTGGAGAACTTCAGCTTTCTATGTGTTGGCTGAAAGCAAAGAAGAAGCATTAGAGCTTGTCCAAAAGGGAGAAGCAGGATTATGCGGAGACTGTTTCGGAGAACTACTAGCCGACCTTTCAGAAAAAGGCTATGAATTCGTTAAAAACATCAGATAACTCCCTTTTTTTGTTTTTGGGTGAAAACATGGAAGAGGGCTTCTACAAAGCGATTCTGCTCTACACTAAGCTGTCGCCTCCAGCAATACATGGGGTAATACCAAAAATAGGACGAAAGAAAATTCTTGAAAAATTAGCCAGACTTGGAATCAAGGAAAATGACTTAAAGAAATCTCCAGATGGCTACTATGTCTGGATAGGAAAAGACCTGCTATTACAAATAATAAAACGTTCCTAACTCCCTCTTTTTTACTCCCCCTTTTTCAGCATGCGAATATTTAAATAAAAATGTGGTTAGTCTAGTCTATATTTAGTTGGATGGGTGAAATAATGAGGTATCGAGAGGTTGTCCCCGTAGTTAGAGAAATCATAGAGTCTTATACGATTCGGCTGACGGTTAGGCAGATATTTTATCGTTTGATTTCGCCGCCTTATCAGTTGTTTGCAGGGACTCAGAATAATTATAAGCAGTTTGACCGAATTCTGACGAGGGCTAGGGAAAAGGGCGACATAGATTGGCGTAGAATCGAAGATAGGGCAAGAACAACTTTAGGAGGGGATTATGGCTTCGAAAGTCCAGAGGAGTTCATTAACTATAAGATTAAAGACTTCAAGAACTCATGGATGTTCTATGATAGGCGAATGTGGGATGAGCAGGATTGCTATGTTGAGATTTGGCTGGAAAAGGACGCTTTGGCAACTTTATTCAGCGAAGTAGCTAGAAAATATAGAGTCTTGGTTTTTCCAAGCAGAGGCTACAGCAGTTTTACTAAAATAATGGAAGCATTAACTGACAAAGACAGGTTTCCAAGATATATTAGGATGGGAAAGCCGATAGTCATCCTTCATTTCAGCGACCATGACCCTTCTGGTTTGAACATGACCGTTGACATTAATAACAGGTTGTTTAAGAGAGACTACTTGGTTAGAGGTCTTGCAGAGGTTTTCTCTTCAGAAGAGCTTGAGAAGATTAAGGAGCTTTTCAAAGGTAAAGAATGGCTGGTTAAAGTTGAAAGGTGCGCATTAACCTATGAGCAAGTTAGAAGATACAATTTACCTCCAAACCCAACCAAGAAGGCTGACCCACGCTCAAAATGGTATATTCAGCAATACGGAGACCGATGCTGGGAACTAGACGCTGTTGAGCCTAACGAATTACAGAAGATTATTGAGGCTTCAATTTTGAAGTGGATTAACAGAGAAAAATGGAACGAAACCGTAAAGAAAATAGAGGAAGAAAAGCAAAAACTCAAAGAAAAATTCGAAAAAGCCAAAATAAGCTTTGAAGATTAAATTCCCTTTTTTGGGTGAAAACATGAAGTATAGGTGTCCAGCCTGTAGCGGAGAGGTTATCGCTTTTCCTTTTAGTAGGTGGAGTTTTGAGTGGGTCTGCGTTGACTGTGGCAGGCGTTATGGAGTTGACTTGGATAAGCCTAAGTTTGAGCCTGAACATCGAATGCTTAGCTTTTCAGAGGCTGAGAAGGCGGCTGAGCAGATTCACAGAGAGTTTCTAGAGAGAATCTTGGAGAAGATTCAGAAGGTGAAGGCTGAGGAAATTGAGGAGGAACGTTTAGAAAGCCCAGACGAGAATGAATATTCCCTTTTGAGCTACATTGTTGAGGACTTTCTTAATGGAGACTACGAGGAGATTTTCAAGATTCCAGAAATATGGATTTATGTTAGGGAAAAGGTTAGGGACAGAATGGAGACTATTTTAGGGTCAAAAGAGGATTTTCTCGAAGAAGTCGGAGCATTCGACCTAGACGAGTTCACGGCGGAAATCCTAAGCGACCTAGAATATGACCTAGACAAACTACTAAAAGAAAAACACAAACCTGAAAAACAAACCTAACCCCCATTTTTTGGGTGAAACAAATGTTTGAAATGTTCGGATTGGGAGGAGTGCCAACAGATTGGGTCATTGACGTCTGGAACTGTCATGGCGTTTTGAAAATGCGTGCTTGGGGCGTCGGATATGGCTCTAAACCAAAACTTCCCGAAGGTCTCGAATGGCTTAATGTAGGGTATTTTGATGTCCCAATTAAGACACAAGAGAGGCAGTTTTGGGATGATAGATTAAAGCGTAAAATTGACGGCCTACTGTCTCGCATACTGGAGGAAAACGGCGGAGCTATTAATTGGAGCGGCATTTACCCCGTGTATCTCCATCAACTTGAACAGATATTTACTACAGTAGCCAAATATCACAGGAAAACGCATAAGGAAATCTCATTAAAAAGCCTATTTTAACCCCCCATTTTTATTTTTGGGTGATAAATATGAAGAAAGACATAACAGAGCATGAATGTTACGATGGCACGCTAAAAACCATAGGTTGGGCAAGCGAGGGAAACATGACCTACATCTACAGATGTATTCTCTGCGGTTATACTGTTGTCATATTTAAGCCTGGAGCTGAAAAGTCCACGGACTACCCGTTGCTGGTCGAGGATGCGAAAGAGCAGGCAGACAAGGTGTATCAGCTTGATTATCACGGCAGGTATAAAAAACTGTGAAAATTATTCTAACCTCCCCATTTTTCCGTTTGGGTGAGAAAATGAAATTAAAAGACATGATTAAGAGGGAGCTTGAAACCGTAACTGTAATCAAGTCTATAAGGCATCCTGTGAATCCCTTAGAAATTGAAATGCTTGAAACCGTAAATGATGTGCTACTTCACTCAGCATCGATACTAAGCGATGTTCAAGAAATGGTCAGGGCGAAAGCCAATCCAGAAAAGATAAACGAGGAAATAAACGAAGCTAAATTCTTCATATTTAACGTCACGAAGTATCTAAGCGAAAACCCGATATGCCCGATAAAGGAAATCTGCCCATTCTATCACAAAGCAAAGCAAACAGGATTAGTAAAATAATCACCCTTTTTCTGTTTGGGTGGGAAAATGCCCGAGTGCCCAGATTGTGGAAGCTCTGATATCAGCGAGGATGTTCATAGTCCAGAGGAGAAGTATGATGGGCTAGGCGGATGCACAGTTGAGCACTACTACACTTGTAATCATTGTGGTTGCGAGTGGACTGAGCGGATAGAGGAAACCAGAGAGGTTGAAGTGAATAAGCATGGAAAATTCTTCTTGAACGACAACTATTGCGGTGAGCATATTGGCTCAGACGAGCTTGAAGAGGAGCTAAAGAAGCTTGGCTATAAGGTTAAGCAGTTAACCATTTGTAGTAACCGCAACGGCTACTTCTCAATATTGAAGGCTGAACAGCAAGGAGAAGTCAGCTACTTGGCTGTTGTCAGCCTAGACGGAGAACCAATATGCGTAGGAACAGTAACGCCCATGATTAAACTTCCCTTTAAATAAACCCCTTTTTTCTTTATTTTTGGGTGAAGATAATGGAGGAAACGGTTTTAGGCGAGAGTAAGTGTCTTGAGTGTGGCGGGGTTAAAGTCTTAGTTGTTACGCAAGATGAATATGAAAAGCAGGGATTGATAATGAGTCGATGCTTGAAATGCGGTTTTACAGAGCATGAATGGAGATTTGGGGACGGCCATGAATACTTAGAAGAACTAGCTAAAATCTACGGCGTAAAAGTTGAGGAACTCAAGGAAGCCGTCAAAAAGTATAGCCATGTTCCAACCTGCATACAGAAAGCGATAATTGAGCAGCTTCAAACATTAAATCCCTTCTTCGAAACGTTATATAATGTTAAGGCTGTTATAGCCAGAGAAGACGGGAGAACCGTAAGGTTGCATACAAAACAGCCGAATGGAAAAATCATAAACATAGACATAACCTATCATTATGTCCCTGACCTCTACAGCCTAACGCTTTATGAAGTGAAGAATGGAGACGTTAAAGTCTTAGAGAAAACCGAACCAGAAATATACGCTCAAGAACTCGATGAAACACTCCATGAACTGCTAAACAAACACGCAAACACCAGCCCTAATATAGTGAGGAGGAGCCGCCTTGTCTGAGCCTTCAGTTGAATTTGTTTGGGATGAATACTCAAAGAAATGGGTTCTACGGGGCGACGTAAAAAAACTATGCAAGTTTATAGACGTTGAAACCCAAACCTGCCGGCTAACAGGACACACCTGCTTAACGCCCGACCCTGAATATAGAAACTGCCCAGTTAGCGCCCGACCTGAATACGAAGAGATTAAAGCCGACGAGGAACAGAAGCAAGAAACAGTCTAAAAACATAATGTCGGAGCCTAACCTCCCCTTTTTCTGTTTGGGTGATTAGGAAATGGTGCATTGGAGTTGCACTTTTAAGTTGCCTACGAAGAAGGCGAGTAGCTTCATACTGGTCGTTAAGAAGTTGATTAGGCAGAAGTGCGGGTTCGACTGGGAAGTTTATAAAGAGGTTGGCAAGCGAATAACTAGGGTCAGCTTTTATGAGCCGACGTTCGGCTATAGAGTTGACCTTAGAATACCATGGGAGAAAATTAGGGAGGCTGAAGAAAAATATTACAGGCTTATAAGGGAAACCAAGCGGGAAATTCTCAGAATCGCAGAAAAATACGATGCCAAAGTTGAAGTTTTCAACGGGTTTAGAAACGGCAAGTTTGTTGAGCCTAAACGCCTAATTGAAGCTGAGAAAATCGAGAAACAAGCAGTCAATATGCTTAAGCCAATTCTAGACAAGGCCAGAAGCCTCATAGCCAACTACTCAGACATCCTGGAAATTGAAAGCATAATAGCACAAGCACAAAAACAAACCTAAACCCTCATTTTTTGGGTGAAAAGAGTGAGAGTTACAATTGATTTAATAGAGCTAGAAGCTGAACTGAAAAGAAGGCAGAGAGCCTATGTAGATGTCGAAGTAGAAATGGAACACGGAAACATAATAGTGACGGTTAAACCAAACAGCGATTTTCTAAGCCTCCTACCATCATTACGCCCCCAATACTTCTATATTTACAACCCCGTAAAAGCAGATGCGGAAAACCACTACATAGTGGAACTGCGGGATTTAAATCGAATAATCAAGGAAGTGGAAAAAGCTAAAGATGAATTAAACGAAAAGGCATCAGCAATAGTAAAGAGAATAGACGCACTACTGCACCTAGAAAGCAAAAAAGAAACAGAAAACAACCCTTAACCCCCTTTATTTTTGCTGGACTGAGTCCAGCAGAATTGTGGGTGAAGTGGCTTGCGTAAAGGATGGGCTATTTACAGTTTATATAGAGACGAGTATGACGGGTTGTGGCATATAGGCTTTGCATACTATACGGGAAGGCGAGACCCTTCAGGGTTTGGCTGGGAGAGTAAGAATGGACAAGAAGTCAAGATTTCAGATGAAGGGCTAATAAAATTGCTAAAAAGATACGTAAAACAAAAACAGAGAAAGAAAAAATAAACCCCCCGTTTTTTGGGTGGTTCATAATGAAGCTTAAGATTCCCAAAGATATTTTCGCGCCGATAATTGGCTATGATGATGTCAAGGAGCTTTTTATGGGAGCCTTAAAGATGTACGGCGATGGGCTTCCAGTTCACTTCTTAATGGTGGGAGAGCCTTCAAGCGCTAAGACGATGTTTCTGCTGTGCCTAAGCAAAATCAAGGGAAGCGTTTACCTGCTTGGGAGCAGAGTTTCTAAGGCTGGTTTAACCGACATCCTAATAGAGCAGAAGCCTCCGTTATTGTTGATAGACGAAAGGGCAGATGGGGGAAATATGAGCTTTCCCCTCTGTCCCGTCAAATAGATAAGATGGACTATGGCTGTTATGGAACTTTGCTTAGCTTGATGGAAACAGGGATTGTTGTCAAGGCTTTGCATAAGCAGTTTGTTAAGGAGAAGATGGAGACGCTTGTGTTTGCTGGAGCCAACTACGAGCATGAGCTTCCAGCGGAGCTTTTAAGCAGATTCACAATTTTAAGATTCAAGCCTTACACATTTAATCAGTTTAGAACCATAGCAGTCAAAATATTGAGGGATTACGGAATAAAGCCTAGACTGGCAAGCTACATGGCCATGGCTGTCTACAACCAGCTTAGAAGCAGAGACATCAGAGATGTCGTGCAGTTGGCAAGGCACTCCTTGAAGCTTTCGCAGGGAAAAATAACAAAAAGGACAGTAAACAAAGTTCTAAAGACTCTGAAGAAATATAGCTGATTTCCCCATTATTTTTTGGGTGAGAGCTTGAAGCTGAAAACTTTAATGTTTATACGGGAAGTGTTGAGAAATCTAAGGAATCTCATTGAACTGGATGTTCTTATAGAAACAACTGTTAACAGTTGCGAGAAGGTTTATGAGGTAACCTTAGATGAGGCTTTAGTGGAAGTAGGCAAGGATGTAGAATCTACCTGTAAGAGGATAGCAAGGTTAAAAGCGAGTAAAATGATGAAGTCCGACCCAGAAAAGCTTTTTAAACAAATAGAAAAAGAAGTTAAGGAAACGGAGGAACTACTTAAACAAACTGACGCTCTGCTAAAAGAGGTAAAAAATTCCTAATCTTTTTTTGGGTGAGAAAAATTGAGCGGTGATTTCTAGATAACCTACTTCGACAGTCAACACTAGCCCCAAAACTAAGTGATTATTGCAAACTTAAAAGGCTTACTTGTATGGGTGAAAAACTTGAGCGAAGAGGAAAAGAAGCCTAAAAAGAGAAGGTTTAAGTCTCGCATCGAGTGCTGTGTAGGCTTTGAATACGACAAGGCTGTTGAGTTTAAGCGTTTAATGAACTGGTTGATAGGGTTGGTCAGTGGCTCAAGCTATTATGGGGCTGATGAGGTTCCTTTGCTTCTTCATCCTGACAGTATTGAAATCAAAGTGCTTGACGTTGACAGAGTAGTGTTGCCTCACATAGTGTTGCGTAGAACGGACATGGACAGCTTCTGGTTCGATGCGAAAGCCAATAGGCGTTTCAGTTTTCCAGCAAAAGTGTCTCTTCCAGCCAAACCGCTAAAATACATTATCGAAGGAATCGGCAAGGATTCAGGCGTAGACTTTGTTTTCAAGCTCAACTATCACACGTGGTCTAGCGAGAGGCAAGTTGAGGTGAGAAACCCGGAGGTTTGCCCCAAGTGCGGAAGACCTACGCTAAACAACCAGCTACCCGTGAACAAGCGAGGAAAGAAGGGAGATATATTCAAATGCCTCTGCGGATGGAGAGGTAGAGTTAAGTCTAAATTGAAGAAAGTGAAGGTTTACGAGTCAAGTTTGCTTGATGATTCAGTGGTTGAAGTTAAAGTCAGGGGAGACAGCAAAGAACGGTTTGAGCTTACACCAGTTTTCGTTGACGTTGAAGTTCCAGACGTGATTCCTCAGGTTATCTTCACGGCTAAGGCAAGAGTGATGAGAACCGATTTCGTTAAGAGGTTGAAGCGAGTCAAGAAGATGGCTGACAGGGCGGTTTTCGAAGCTAAGGCAGGAAACCTAAGCTTGATAGCAGAGGAGGAACTCATTAAGTCTGGAAGGTTTGAGCTTGACGGAACAGTATTGCTTGACTGTCAAGGAAAGGCCAGAGCAGGCTACAATATTGGAAAAATGATTGAAGCCATACCGCCCATAGGAACAGTAACCGCCCTACAGTTTGCAGACAACATGCCAATACTAATATCAGCAACTCCAGAACAGTTCTTAGACAGCCAAATAGAAGTTTGGCAGGCTCCAGTCATAATAGACTAAAACCTTAAATTTCCACCTCCCATTTTATTTTTTGGGTGAGAAATGTGCCTATTTATAGATGCCCTAAATGTGGTCGAACAGTTGAAATGCCTGAGGGGTGCTACTACTGTAAGGTTTGTGGTTCGTCAGCAATTATGGTTAAACTTACGCAAGATAACTTGTTTAAGGAAACTACGGACATTCCTTTTTATGACAGTATGCTTAGGAATCCGGATTATTTCCGTAGGGCTAAAGGACTAACCTTTCACATTGAACGTTTGAGTCCAGATGAATACATGGAGAAAATCGCTGAAATGCAGAGGGTTTCAGTATCGCATGAATGGGAGCTTATTGATAAAGGTTCGGTAGAATATCTTTTGAACCTTATCAAAGAAGGGAAGAAGTTAGCTATGCCCGTTATCGATTATGCGCATAAGCTTCAGGAAGGAAGGAATAGAATGGCTGTTGCAAAAAAGCTAGGCATCAAAAAGGTTCCAGTTATGATTGTGAAAGCTTGTTAATCCTTTTTTGGGGGAAAACGTTATGCCTTTGTACAGATGCCCAAAATGTGGAAGAACCGTGGAAAAACCAGAGGGGGCGTACTACTGTAAAGTATGCGGGCGAGATGCTATCATGCAAAAGTTAGAGGTTAACCCATCTAAGCCTTTGAAGCTCAGATGGGTTGAGGATGATGCGGGCATTTACTGGACTGCTACGAAGGATTTCCTTCACGCCTTGTATTACGACGAAGAAGACAAGGTTTACGTATGGTACATATTTGATTGGGCGGACTGGGAAGATGTGAAAAGGGGTCGTCTATTTGTTCCGATTTACTCTTACAAAGTCATTGAAACAACAGATTTAGAAGAAGCCAAAAGATGGGTAGAAGAAAACATGATTGGCAGGTTGATTCCCGCATATCCAGAACGTGTTGATGAGCTAGTTATGCTAAGAAATATGC
>QMYO01000027.1 GCA_003662715.1 Candidatus Bathyarchaeota archaeon
ATTTTTTGTTGTTCTGGAAGTTGTGGAAGAGGAATCCTAATTGAACGGACTATTCTCGAATTTAGCCCGCTCATAATAGCGCCTCGACTGAGCATTTTTATTTGGTGTTTTACGAGGTCACACCCGATTAGTTGTATAAGAAAAATGGGTAGGATAAGTTGTCTATCAACTTGTATTCGCAATAAATGGGAATCCATTATTCCTTTTTCAGCGTTTTCCGGGAATATTGTGGCATATCCTACCGACCCCATCATTGTGATTAGAATATCTCCAGGAAAAATCTCAACGCTTTTAAGGGCTTTATATTTCTTATATGAGATGTATCGGCTACCGATAACAAAGTTATTTTTAATCACATTTTCTTGACCGTATACTTTGACTCCTTTTGGAACCATTTCGGACTTCTTAATCTGACTCCCAAAGGGTCCAATTTTTATTGCGCCCTTATGTGGTAGTGCAACCTCTTCCACTTTGACAATTTTCCATGTTTTTGGTGTTTTTCCTATTGGTGTTTCTTTGAAGTTTGTTTCTTTGTAGAATTTCATTTTTGGCTTGCCTCTAAAATTTCCCTTACATAATTGATTGCTTTCACAACTGCTTCCTTCTCTTCAGCCTCTATTCTCTCGAATTCTTTGACTTCCGCGGCAAGGTCTATTTCCTCCTCCTCTAACTTCGGAAAAACATAGAGCGTTACATTAAGATTGTAATCGTTAGCCCTAATCTCCTCAACACTTACAACCTTTACAAATCCTTCAACATCCTCAAACCGCCTGTAAGCTTCAACTATACGCTTGATGTTATCATCGCCAAGCCTGTTTAAACGCCTAATCTCCGGATGAGTCTCATACTCCTCAGACGCATTAATAAACAAAATTTTGCCCTTCCTTTCAACCGGCTTATTCTTATCAAGAACCAAGACAATGCCCGGCGCACCAGTGTTATAGAAAAACTTCGCAGGCAACAAAATAACCGCATCAATCAAATCCATCTCAACAGCAGCCCTACGAATTTTCCCTTCTCTCCCTCCCCTAAACAAAGCTCCACTATCTAAAACAACTCCAACCTTCCTATTCGCATAATAAGCCATAAGCTGTATCCAAGCCCAGTCCGCAGAACTCTTAGGCGTAAAACCACTCACACCTAAACAGGAATAAATCCGCCTAACAGAAGGCTCCCCCAAATTACTCTCATCATAGCCATCCTGGTTCCAAGGAGGATTAGCAATCACATAATCAGCACGCTCAAACCTGGGATTAGTGAGACTATTGCCTAAAAATATTTGATAACCCTCAACCCCATGCAGTATAAGATTCATCTTGGCAATAACAACCATAATCTCGTTGTGCTCCTGCCCAAAAAGCTCCAAGCTAGGCTTTTGATCATTAAGTTTCACATCTCTAACATAATTATAGGCTTCAATAAGCATAGCACCGGAACCACAAGCGGGATCAAGAATCCGGCTGCCATCTTCAATATCAAGAATTCGAACAATTAATTTGATAACTTCTCTTGGCGTGTAGGTTTCCCCTTCCTTAGCCTTCACAGGAGCGAAATAGTATAAGACCCACTGGTAAGCATCACCTACAGCATCATAATCAACCTCTGAAAAATCATACTGATTGAAAAGCTGAACCAACCCCTCAAGAATATGCATGTTATCCTCGCTAATAAAACCCAAAAGCCCCAAAACCTCAACCAACTTCTGGAAATCCTGAAGCCCCTCATTCAACCGTGAAACCTTAATCATCGCATTCGCAATTTCCTTAATTGTCTCTCTGCTCCGCGTAATCTCACGCCAACTATACAGCCGCCTCTCCCTATCATCATACAAAGTAAGATAATCGCTATTAGCCAGAAGATAGGCCTCCTCCCGCGAAAAACCCTCCTTAACATACTTGTCCACAACAGAATGCCACTTATCACTAACAGTCTTATAGAAAAGGAAAAGCAACAAAACCTTATAATCCACAGCAGTCCTAATCAAATCCGCACCACTCTTCAAAAGCCTAATAAGCTCATCCTTACCCACAACAGCCTTCTTAACAGGAACCTCACGCCGCAACAAAACAAGCCTATAAATATTCTTTCTCAAATCAGCAGGATTCTCCTCAGCCTCAACAAGCCCCTCCCTCCTCAAAACAGCCAAAAGCTTATTCACATTCTCAAGACCAAGCTTACGCCGCCGCAAAACCTCATCAACATCCTCAGTCGTAAACTCCTTGACGCCAAACTCTTCAACAAGCAAAAGATAACGAGAACGAACCCAATCCTCAAGCCTACTAACAGCACTCCAATCAATACTAAACAGCGACAAGATTAATACCTCAAGAATAAATCATTCACTAAATACCCTAATAAATATTACGGTATACAATTTTCCATCAGCACCCTACATCTCTAACCTTTAAAAATCCATGTCAAAACAAGCTTAAACCCTACCAAAAATAGCCTAAATTTTCCATCAAACCCCATCACTTAGCCCCTCTAGTAAAGGCAAAAACTAAGTACAGAGACCTTCAGTTTTAGGAATCGATTCCGAAACTTTTTATAAAGAGGTTAGGAATACATTCCGAACATGACCATTACCAACATGACTATAGGTGAACTGACATACTGGAACGATTGGTGGAAGACAGAGGAATTCCCACAAGATGATGCAAACATACGTGATTGGTCACTCTCAGCTTTCAAATGGAAACCTAGATTAAGCAAAACAATTGAGGATAAAGAAGTCATCTATGTTCTTAGAGGCCCCAGACGAGTAGGTAAAACTACCTTACTCAAACTGAGAATAAAAAGGCTCCTAGAAGAGGGAATACCCTCAGAGAACATATTCTATTTCCCTTGTGATGCCATAGAAACTCCAAAACAGTTGATGACCATCATTGACAATTATCTGACCCAAAAGAGGAGACAAGGAGAATGGGCATACCTGTTCATTGATGAAGTCTCTATGTTAATTGAATGGCAAAAAGCTATAAAGTTACTCATAGATGCTGGTAGATTTAGAGACTGCACGGTTATCTTAACAGGTTCTCATAGTATCGACCTTCGAAAAGGCTCAGAGTCTCTTTCAGGTCGAAGAGGCAAAATCGAGAAGCTAAAGTATGGAACACCAGATAAAATATTGCTTCCAGCAAAGTTTTCTGAATACATCGAAACACTCGACCCAAAATTAGCCAACGAACTTCGAAAATTATGGCTTCTGTCTCTAAAGAATCGGAGAGCCATGCTTCTTCAACTAGCGAACGGTATAATACCTCATGAATTAGAAAGGCTAGCTCTCTTCACTAAAGAGTTAGAACTTTTGTTAGACCAATACATGTTGACTGGTGGGATAGCACAAGCTACTCACCAATACGTTTCAAAGCGAAAGATAGCAGAGGGTACCTATGCCACTTTTGTCAACCTTATGGTAAGGGATATTTGTAGATGGAAACACCATGAGAATTATGCTAGGCAAATATTGAGAAGAATATTTGAAGCTCTTTCATCTCTTATCAGTTGGAATGATCTGAGAAAAGGAACGGACATCAGAGATTCAAAGACTGCAGAATCTTATGTCAATGTCTTAAAAGATAGTTTTGTGGTTGCCTATTATTATATGCTAAACGTAGAGAAAACTTCGCCAGATTACATAAGCAACAAGAAGATTTACTTCCAAGATCCGTTCATATTTCATGCTTGTAGGGGATGGGTTTACGGCAAAAAGGCATTTGACCTTAGTCTGAATTTCATGAGTTCGCCAGAGAACAAAAGTAAACTTGCAGAATGTTTAGTGGGTAATCATCTTTCTCGATTCATGTTCAATTTATATCCAAGTTCTCTTTTCGATCCGTCAAACTACGTTTTCTATTGGAAAAGCAAAAAGAGAGAAGTAGATTTCACGATTAGATTAAACAACAAATTTTTGCCCATAGAAGTCAAATATTCTGACAACATCCAGAAGGACGACGCACGAGGAATATATGATTTTATGAAAACTGATCGTTCCCATGAGTTTGGGATTATTACATCAAGGAATCGACTTGAAGTGGGTAAAAGATATGTAGTCGTTCCGTTGAGTATCCTTCTATTGCTTGCATAACAAAACAGTTAAAGACTCATCCCTAATAAGTTGACAGTATCCAGCATACACATGCCAGTCATAACAATGAATCATACAGAAAAAAGAGGAGGAGTTGGGTGATATCTCCATGAGATAGTGGGTTCAAATCCCACCCCCGGCGCCAAACTACACAAATTACGTTTATAATCTGGGTTTGCGCGCAACCTGCAAACTTTTATTTATATGTCACAAATAATGCATATATATGCACAAATGTGTTCATAGTAAGTGGTTGCAATGAAAAGCTCAACCGAGATTATGATCAAAACTATTGGTAATTTCGTAAATGCCTTCATCTCAAAATGTGTGCAAACTGGTGAGAAGTTTGTTCATACAAGATTTAATGGTAAAACGCCAAAAAACGGTGGGGCACCAATAGTCCTGACTGCTTCAATAATCGAAATGAGTGATTTCAAACTTAACCCATTTATAGCATTTTCAGGGGGCTTTCCACTAATTCTTCCAAAACGTATCTTAAGAAAAAAACTTTATCCAAATTCCCATTTCAATGAAGATGGTACAGCAAAGTTTGCACCTTATGGATTAAGAAAAGTTGAGACATTGTTAATCGAAGAATTTGGAGAGGAGAATGTAGTTACCGTACACCCTCATAATCTTCATGAATTTGTCGGACCGAAAACAAAGGTCGTTGGCATTTCTACGATGGATCCGTTAGGTATAGGTTTTGTTAGCAGAACTTACACAAGTATTCTAAGGTTAAATGGGAAGCCGGTAACTCGTCTAGAATTTGAAAATCTGCTTTCCAATTTTGTATTCAGAAAATACAGACCTAAAATCATTGTCGGTGGTTCAGGTGCGTGGCAAATATCGAGGGCAAATATGCAAGACGAGCTTGGTATAGATACGATTTTGATTGGGCAGGCAGAACACTCTGTTGTAGAGATCTTCAGGAAAGCACTAGATGGTCAAGAACTTGATAAGGTGATCACAACGCAGATACCTGAAAGGAAAGAAATTCCTATCATCAAAAGACCTTCATTATACGGAACAATTGAAATAACGCGTGGTTGTGGCAGAGGCTGTGCCTTTTGTTCACCCACTTTGCGTCAGCGGTATTCTTTTCCTTTGGAAAACATTCTGAGAGAAGTTAAGTTGAACGCAAAAAGTGGAACAAAAATGATTCTTCTTCAGACGGACGATATATTTCTATACAAAACGAAACGAAATTTCATTCCAAACAGAGAAGCTGTCGTTGAGTTAATTCAGAGTGTAGATAAAGTTGAAGGCGTCGAATACATACAAATTGCTCATGCATCACTTGCACCAGTCGTTTATGATAGAAAAATTGTAGAGGAGATAGCACCAACACTCGTGGAGAAATCTCTGTGGTATTGCAACGGCAAACGTTGCGCTTCCATTGAAGTTGGGATAGAAACGGGTAGTGTGCAACTAATGAAAAAACACATGAAAGGGAAGATGTTGCCTTATGAGCCCGAGCAATGGCAAGACATTGTTGTCCAAGCAATAGGAACCTTAAATGATAACTACATTTATCCGTTAGCAACTCTAATTTTAGGATTGCCTGGTGAACAAGAAGAGGACATACTTGCTACACTTGAACTATTGGACAAGCTTAAGAATGCTAAAATGTTCTATGTTCCACTCCTTTTTACATCAGAAGAAGAATCTATTTTGAAAAGACAAAGGCACAAAGATCTAAAAGATCTTGATGAATTCCAGTGGGATATTATTTCGAGATGCTGGAGATTTAATCTTGATTTGTGGGCGCCTGAACTGAACAAAGTTGCTTTGTTTGGTAGTCTATTAGCATCTCCTTATTTTAGGTGGAAACATGGCAAGAAAATCGTTAAACCCATCATGAAATTTTCTGGATTAGAGAATCTAGTGGTGAGTAGAAAATTAGGAATTGAATGCCAGTCACAATATTGTGCTTCTAGTTTTAACACGGATGACAAAAGATGACACGATATTTGTTAAAGTGTGATTAAAATGACGTTCAAAAAAATTGTGCTTGTAAAACCAAATGGAAGAAAAGGCTTGGGTTTCTCATTCGATGTAATTCCAATAGGTCTAGAGTACATTGCCGCATCAATAGAAAAGCAGGTTGATGACGTTCACATAGTTGATATGGAATTCGAAGAACAATCATTCCAGTATTTTCTTGATGTTTTTAATCCTGATTTGGTTGGTATATCAATGTCAGCAACTGACCACAACGAAGGCCTGCGACTTGCAAAAATTGCTAAGAAAAGCGGTGCTACAACAGTGTTGGGCGGCTATCATCCGACTGCTATACCAGATGAATTGCTTTCACATCCACATGTTGATATCATTGTCAGGGGCGAGGGTGAACTTACGATGAAAGAACTTGTGCAAGAAGGTTCTCCTGAAGGTGTTCTTGGGATTTCATACAAGAAAGGTAAGCAAATAATCCACAACTCTGACAGACCACTAATAGGAGATTTAGATTCTTTGCCTTTTCCAGCAAGACATCTAAGAAGACACAAATACAAAGATCGCATGAACAACAATAGCCGAGAATTTGATGTAATTACTACGTCACGTGGCTGTTGGGGAAAATGTAGTTTTTGTTGCGAGCCATATATGAGTAAAAGTCGTATGCGATTTAGATCTCCTGAAAACATAATAGAGGAATTGTTTGAAATCATAGCTTTTCACAATGAAAAACCACTACAAATTTTTGTGACAGACCCTCATTTTATAGGTGACCCTAAAAGAATAGACCGTCTATGTGACTTGTTGCAAAAACATGAATTAGATATAGTGTTTTCCATCATGACGAGAGTGGACAGTATCACCAGAAACCCTGAACTAGTCAAAAAAATGTGCAACAGTGGCATTCTTAGTTACGAGTTAGGGTTTGAAAGCCCAAGTCAAAAAGATTTGAATCATGTAAAGAAGGGTATAACGCCGGATATGCAAAGAAAGGCTGTAAAAATACTAAGGGATAATGGTGCGAACGTGTCTGGAACCTTTGTTATTGGTTTGCCAGGTCAAAGTGAAGAAGAGATAAAGCAATTCCCAGTATATGCTAAAAAAATCGGTTTGATGAACTGTGCATTTGGTATTGTAACACCGTTTCCTAGAACTGAATTTTTCGATAGTTTAGAAAAAGACGGCTTAATCATTGAACGCGACTGGACAAAATACGATGAAATGCACTCTGTGTTCAAGTTAAATCCTTTAAGTACAAAAAGGTTGGAAGAACTGGAAAGCTATTGCATGGCAAGATTTTGGACGTTAAATACATTCTTAGACAGAGCTAGAGTTTTACAAAAAAGTTCGGATGACAAGATATCATTAAAAGATTTTATAGATGATATCATTGCGAAAGTAAAGTTCGCCAGGAATGCGGGCTATGACCTGAGGGAAGGAGAACTTGAAGATCATATCAAAGCAGTTTTAGACGCGATTGTAGACGCTGAAAACGAAGAAAAAGAAAGAAAGATATGTATGCATGACGTCATAGAAATGTCAAGATTCCTTAAGATTTTAGGACCACAAACTATTCAAATTACTTTAAGGTATGGCAGTCAAGTAGTAAGTTATGTCATAAAAACCACAAACAGAAGTGTGGATTACATAAAAACTATTTCTGGAAAACAAGACAACGCAACTATAGACATAAATATCGATTTGGATGAAGCGATCGATTCATTTAACGGCTATTCACCATTGAATCTAATGAATTATATTCATTTATTGAAACAGGCATGGAATACCAACGGTATTTTAAATATCCTTAGGTTATGTGCTGCATTAACAACTGATTTAGGCTGTTCTTATCTGAAAGATAAATTCATGGGTGATTGATATTAATAGAATTAAAAGAATCTGGGGGACATATAGTCTCGTACGAAAACTCTCTGCTATAAACGGTCCGAATGTTAGCAAGACATTGTTAGATCGTGTAATGTATAGTTCTGAAGCCTTACCTCTTTTAGGAAAGGAATACTGGTGGTTTCTTTTCTTTGGTCAAGATGGAGAAAAGCCTGTACAATTGATGTTGCTGATATTCCGAAAACATGGAAAGAAAATGCTGTTTAACAATAAAGAGATGGTACTTAGAAACTTAGGAAAAAACAAATTCCAAGCCGTCACTGCTGGATGGGTATACGATGGAAAAAGACTTCATGATTTAGGAGATACGAACGCCATTGTAAGAATTCAAGAGAAAAGCATAGTTTCTGAGATTTCAGGTCAAAAGATGATACTTTGCGGTGGTTTTCCAGATTACAGACTAAAAGTGGGTGACACCATTGATTTGAATATCAAAAAAGCAAATTATCTTGAGGATAAAGATGCATGTGGCGTATTCATACCTCCATTTGGCATGGGTTGGGTGGATATTTTCTCAGATGTAGACGGCATTGTATTAGGAAGAAAGTTTAAGGGAACATCACATCTGCAAAAAGTTGTTGGTGCTACTATATTCGGGCCATTCCATTGGGGAAGAATAATTTTTCAAAATAGCTCTGTAGCCTCATTTTTTTGTCTCAAGACTGGGAAAGATTCGAAAAAATATTTTCGCAGGTCTCTAACTTTTTATGATCATGAAAACAATGAAATTATCAGATTCGATAATCCAAAGTTGAAAATATCAAAAAGGAAAGGCGCTACTTTTCTATGGATTGTTAAAGGGAAAGACAAGGACAAGGACTTTAGAATCGTATTAGAAACTTATGCTAGAAAACAATTTGTTATGAAAGGTGGCGGTTCACAAGTTTATGTTGAATATGCTGTTACACCTAGGGAACTAAGTCTGAAAACCAGAGACCGAGCAATTACTTTGGATGATTTGGGTAAAGGTGTGGGAACATTTGAAGATGCATACTGGTGAACAATTAGAAAAATACAGCCTTTGTTTCTAAAACTTTGGTAATTTCATCTAATATCTTCTGAATTTTATCCTTTACTTTTTTCCATGTTTCTTGGACAGGAACAGCCATATAAACATACTTGAGTCTTTTACCTTGTACCACCTTTCTAGTTATAAATCCCTCTTGACCTAATTTTTTGATATATTTACGTATTGTTCGTTCTGAAAGATTCAGCTGTCTTTCAATCTGTTTTATAGTTAACGAAGATTTTAGTAAAAGATTATAAATTCTAATTTCCGTTGCTTTAAAATTAAGGAAACCTAAAATAATGTTCAGTAACTCTCTTGGCTTTTTTCTTCCTTTCAGTACATTCTCTATATCTGCAATGTAATTTCTTTTTACCATGACTTATTCTATGAAGAAATTACTATTTAAATTTTCATATGTATGAATTGTTGACTTCCATATACACGCGCACCTTCTAAAGAGATCTCAAAATCGGACTTTTCGGTTTGTGCAAAAAACAAGGATTTAAACGAAGGTTTGGATCTAATCCCCGGCGCCACAGGACAAACCCCCGACGCTTTTGATTGATCATTTTCTCTTGCGAAATATCTCAGCGCCGTTGATGCATCCCACATACTCAAAACCCTTATCGATCAGTTCGCATGCTTCTTCAACGCTGTGAGCAACTTTTGAAATGTACTCGTCTTTCTCGGTGAATTTCACTAGATGCGTGTAGATAAGCGTATTTTTTATGTTTTTGTGGCCTAGCACTGTCATCACGTGAAGGATATCCTTGGTCTTATAGTATTCCATTGTAGCCTTGAAGTGGCGCATTACTATGAAGTTGATGTTGTTCAACCGTGGGTTTTGCAGCTTAAAAGCGATTTGATTTCTCTGCCGCTGAAAGCTTATTTGGGACCATGGAAAACGACAAAATGTGAACTTAATAAACTGCCATTTTAACATACGCCTAAAGGCTCTCGATTCTGAACGTGCTGTGGCACACCAGCCTTACTGCGAGTATTCAGAGCTTGTTTCAAAACCGAAACCAACTCATGTACATCCACACGCAAATCCTCAACTAACCCAGCTAAATCCTCAACCTGACCCTCCAACTTCTTAACCCGCTCAGGCATCAACAAATACTCAACAGCAGCATCCCTGCTAAGATGATCAATCTCACCCTGCAACTCACCTGGACTGTGATCCATCTTCCGCTTCGGCGTAGAAACCGTAAAATACCGACTAAGCAGCTGAGCCACCGGGTCGTCAATAGCTAACTCGTAGCCACGACCAACCCTGCCCTCACCCAACACACAACCATACTTGAACATCAAGCCTTTAGCAACCCGATCAGCCAAATTCTTAGCTAAGGTAAACAACTCACCAGGATGACGCCCATACAAAGTCTCCACATGAACGATCCAGTTACGCGGAGTGTGACGAACCTTAACACCGTGCATCAAACCCAAAAGAGCCGTCCAGTTGACCATCTCAACCCGCCTAAAATCAGCAGCAGGATACACGCCTTCTCTCACAATCGGAAACAACACCTGACACCTATGCAACCGAAAAACACCGCTGCCGAAAACCACACCCTCACATGACCTGAGAAAATTTTGACCTCTCCCAGTCAGCTCGTAAAAAACACAGTTCGAGCGGACCTTGCGACGTACAAGCCCAGCCTTCTGAAGCTTCTTAAGATAATAAAATACATGCTGCTTGCTCCAGCCATAGATGCGAGCTATCTTAGAAGGATAATCCCCAACCTCAACCCGCTTAAGAATAGGAATCACACGAGACCGAACAGTAATGAAGTAAAATTTGACTTTTGACTTTGAACACAAAACTTTTTGACTTCCACGCTGACGGCGGAGGGACAATAGACGATTCCCTCTCGAAGATTATGCCTTTTTGATTTCTCGATCTTGAGGCGCTATGTAATCTAGTCCCAACGCTTCGAAAACTTCTCGCTCAGTCTTTGAAGCAACGACCTCGCCCTTTTCGTTGAGCAGACCCTTAGAATAGGCTAAACGATAGCCCTTCCGAATCGCAAGACTAGCGAGATAGATGTTATGCTTCGCACTACCCGTACGAATAAGAAGCAGAATTCCCCAATTCCTCTTAGAAGCCCGATACAGATCCACTTGCACATAGCCTTCACCCTGCTTGCTCACAAAAGGCACATAAAGCGTCGCCAACTTAGCCCCTTGCTTCTCCGTGACAGCATCAAATCTACGCCTAAACTCATTGAGTATTTTAATCCAAGACTGCGGCTTAGGCTGAACCACAATGTCTATGTCATTAACCCTATCCTTCCTTCGCCTAATGCTGCCAGCTAC
>QMYO01000028.1 GCA_003662715.1 Candidatus Bathyarchaeota archaeon
CTTTACGGAGACAGTTTCATTTTAAAGTTAATGATTGAATGAGCTTTGTGTTTTATGCGAGTCCAAGTTCTTTCAGTTTTTCTTTTGTTGGACGGCCTTCTTTATCCCATCCTCTCAGCTTGTAGTATTCATCAAGCATTTTGTTGAAGTCTTCAAGCGTTACTACGTGTCCGTCGGCTTTGCCTCCTTTCAGTGGGTCATTCAGTATTCTGTAAGGTATAATGTCATCCTTTCTTGTGAAACCCTCTCTCACGTTGAATAGTCTAATTAAGTTCCAAATTCTTTCTCCAATGAGTTTCATGTCATCTACGCTTAGATCCCAACCTGTTGCTGCAGAGGCAAGCTTAGCTATGTTTTCCCATCCTATGGCGTAGAAGTCGCATACGACTAGGCTCCATTTCGCGCAGTACAGATTTTGGCCTATGCCGCCATGTATTACTAATTGCGCCTTTCCTTCAGTGGTGAAGGGATCCATATCTCCGAACACTTCATCGTTCACTGGCCAAGATCTCATGTGACATGCTCCTCTGTCTGAAGTGGCGTAAGCCAATGCCATGCCTATTGATCCTCTTGGTTCATACCCTGGAAACTCTAATCCTTTGACATGGACTGCGAAGCGGTTGGATTCTTTCCCTATTTTTTCCGCTGCTCTTTTTACTCCTTCAGCTAAGATGTCTCCTATGGCTTTTCTGTAGGCAATTAAGTTTGGCATTTCGATGTAAGCTTCTACGTTGCCGAAGGTTAGTTCTAGTCCGTTTGTATCTTTCTTGGTGATGAGTCCCTTTTCGTAGCATTCCATGGCGAAGGCTATGGTGTCGCCGGTGGATATGGTGTCTAAACCAAGTTTGTCGCAGAGTAGGTTGTATTTGGCTATGGCTCCTAAGTCATGTATGTAACAGTTTGAGCCTCCTAGGGCTAGAGTCTCATAGTCTGGGCCTTCAATCAGTGTGCCCGCGAATGGTCCCTCTTTAATTTGGGTTAGATTGCCGCAGCCGAGGGGGCAGCCGTAACATGCTCTTCTTCGGATAAGTATTTTCTTCACAGCATCCCCGTCTATGTCATCTGCATGCTCAAATATGCCCATTTGAAAGTTTCTAGTAGGTAAGATGCCTCCTTCCTGAACCATTTGAAGGAAGCCTGGTGTGCCATCGGTCTTAGCCCATAGGTTGTCTTCAGTTAGCACATCATTTTTCATGATGTCATTGGTGAGTTTGACGAATTCTTCGATGTTGGGAACACTTATTCCTTGGTGTCCGCGAACAGCGATTGCCTTTAGGTTCTTGGAGCCCATGACTGCTCCGCCTCCTCCTCTGCCAGCTTGTCTGTAGAGATCGACTGTGATGCAAGCCATCCTTACAAGATTCTCGCCGGCAGGTCCGATAGCAGCAATTTTAACTTCTTTGTCACCGAGTTTTTCTCTAATTTGCTTGTCAGTTTCATGGATGTCTAGTCCCCAGAGGTCTTTTGCGTCCCTGAGTTCAGCTTTGCCATCGGTTATCCAGAGGTACACGGGTTTCTCAGCCTTTCCTTTTATGATTACGCCATCGAAACCAGCGAATTTTAATTCGGCTCCAAGGTAGCCGCCCATATAGCTGTCTAGGAAAGTATTCGTTAGGGGTGATTTGGTGTATATGGCATATTTGGAGGCGCAGGGCGCTGTAGTTCCCACTAATGGTCCGGTCATTAAGATAAAAACGTTATCTGGTGAAAGGGGGTCCGCTTTCGGTTTCGTTTCTTCATACAAGTATTTGGCGCCTAAGCCTTTACCGCCAATGAAAAGTTTCGCCCATTCCATATTGAGGTCTTCTGAGGAAGTTTTTCCACTGCTTAGATTTACACGCAGTATTTTTCCAGCATATCCTCCAACCATTTCTTTTCACCTCTTTTACTTAACCATTTCAAGTACTCCTTCTGGACATATTTCAACGCATCTGGGATTTCCTCGGCACACATCGCATTTTATTGCGTACATCTCCACAGGGTCAAGTCTCAGTCCATTGTATGGACAGACTTCAACGCAGGCACCGCAGCCGTTGCAGAGTTCTTTGTCAACTACGTAGATTCCAAGTTCTTTATCCTCAACTATGGCTTCAACGGGGCAGGATTCCACGCAGGGGTGTTCGTCGCATTGGATGCATACGTAGGGGCGTATAACTATCTTTTCGGGTAGTAGGGATTCCACGTATATGGCGGATCTTGATGGGTTGAATTTTTCGACAAGTCTTGCTGAACAGACTGCAGTGCATAGTGAGCATCCGGTGCATTTTTCAGGATAAATTTTCAACTTCAATTTTTTAGCCACCCAATAGCATAATATAACTTAATTTAGAAAGAAAAATGTTGCAATAATGATATAAAAAACTTGTTCAAACCCTAGTTGACATCAGAAACGGTGTTTTTTCAACAGAAATCCTCTACTTCTTTATTTTGGATCATTGAAGGATATGCTCTCATCTTTTCCGCTGTGGAATTGGCTTGATTATTCCAAGGTTTTCTAAGCTATCCGCTACGTATCCTAGGTCTAGTTCCTCAAGCTTCTCTCTTGTAGGGACTCCTGTTTTTTCGTCCCATCCTCGAAGTCTGTAAAACTCAGTCAACATTCTTTCAAACACGTCTTCAGGAAACGCTTCACCCTTATAGGGACCTTCAGGTAGGGGTTCTGTAAATCTCTTTGGGAGCTTATCATCCTTTCGGGTTATTCCTTCTCGAGCGTTGAAGGCTCTGCAAAGGTTAAAAATCCTCTCACCTGTCTTCATCAATTCATCTATTGTGAAGTCCCATCCAGTCGCAGCGGCAACGACATCCACTAATGTTTGCGTCTTGTAGCCTCCACATGGATACACTGTCCATTTGCAGATGACGAAGGAGTCAAACACAGCAAACAAGTCTCCTATGATTTTAGCTATTTTGACTTTTTCAGGACCCGCATAGAGGCGGTCTCTATATTCTTTTGGAAACGTCTTTTCGTCTATTCCTATGTCTGGAGCAAGATTCCCTTCAAACATGTCATCGGTTTCCACTTGAAGGTGACAGGCGCCTCTGTTTGATGTTGCGATGCCAAGTCCGTGGCCTTTCATTCCCCTCACGTCATGTAGGGGGAATTCCATGCCTTTAACGTGCATTGCAAATTCTTCTGCTCCGCCGCCCAGCTTTTCGGCTGCTTTTCGCGAGCCTTCAGCTAAAAGGTTGCCTATTCCTTGTCTTCTCGCTATTTTTTCTACAAGTTGAATTATTGCTTCATGATTTCCCCATGTGAGGTCGATTCCATCAGCGTCTTTTTTTGTTATCAACCCTTTCTCGTAGCATTCCATCGCAAAGGCAATGGTCACTCCCGTGGACATTGTGTCTATGCCATATTTGTTACACAGCTCAATTGCCTTTAAAGTGGCTACTAAGTTGTCGTTCATGCATAAGGTGCTGAGGGCGGCTGTGCTTTCGTATTCTGGTGTGGCGTATTCTGGGTCTAGTTGATAGGGATTGTTTGCCTTAGTAATTCTGTTGCATCCTACGGTGCAGTAGGGGCAGGTGTTGTGTCTAATTATGTATGGACTGTTGGTTAGGGTTTCGGCTGTTACATTTTCGTATCCAGGAAAGAGGCATTTCCTAAAGTTCATTGTGGGTAAGCGTCCAGTTTCTTGCCAATAGCCTAGGTCTGCGAGGGAGCCGTATTTGAAAAGTCCATCTGGAAAGTAGGGTCCACTTAGAGCTTCTTTGCTGATTAATTTCTCCATTAAGAGGTCAACTAACTTTTCCTCATGAGCATATCTTACTTTACCCGTGCCGCGGACAGCGATTGCCTTCAGATTCTTGGAGCCCATAACCGCGCCCATTCCAGTTCTGCCAGCGAAATGGTTAAAACCAAACATTATATTTGCGAATCTTACAAGGTTCTCGCCAGCGATGCCAATGCAGCCAACTTGAACTCTATCGTCTTTTAGCTCCGCCTTTATGAGTTTTTGAACCTCTCTAGTTGGTTTTCCCCAGAGGTGACTTGCATCCCTGATTTCAGCTTCACCGTCATGAATCCACAGGTAAACTGGATTCTCTGCTTTCCCTTCTATGATGATTGCGTCATAGCCCGTAGCTTTCAGTTCTGGTCCGAAGAAGCCTTTTGCTGTTGCCTCGCCCCAGATGCCGGTGAGCGGAGACTTTGCCATCACGTTTAAACCGCTGTTGCCGGGGAAGGGAATCCCTGTTATCACGCCGGTAGCGACAACAAGTTTATTTTCGGGTCCTAGGGGGTCGATGCCTGGCTTAAGCTCTTTGAATAGGATGTATGCGCCTAGTCCTCTTCCTCCTAAGAATTTTCTAGCAATACTTTCTTCTAATGGTTCCTCGGTGATTGTTTTTTTTGTTAGGTTTATACGAAGGATTTTTCCCATGTATCCAAACATTTTTTCACATCCCTCAGCTTAACGCCTAACTTTCACTCTTAGCGCCAGCTTTAATTACCCGCAGCATATTATCAACGGCTTCTTTCCTCAGTTTATTCGCTACTTCTTCGATTGTTGCATAAGCTAAAGCATCTTCGAAGGGACAATGTTTAACGCATTCAGGGTCTCCATCGCATAAGTCGCAGGTCATCACTACTTTTTTAGTTGGATGTAGCGTTATGGCGCCAAATTCGCAGGCTAGGATGCACCATCCACACCCATTGCATTTATATTCATCTACCCGTATCACACCTTTCTCGTCTTTAAGGAGGGCATCTCTTGGGCATGCTGCTACGCATGCGGGGTCTTCGCAGAGTAGGCAGGCTATTGCCATGCTGCCTATAGGCTCGTAGTTGACTGGTCGGATGCGGGAGAATGCGGGGTCGAGGCGTTTTTCTTTGGTGGCTGAGCATACAAACTCGCAGATTCTACAGCCTAAACATTTGTTTGAGTTGGAAACAACAAACTTATGGGACATGGCTAAATTCCTCTTTAACTTGGATGTTCATTAGATTGTAAAAGGGCTGCATTTTATAGCAAACCTCTTTTATGCATCTCCGTTCATCGGATGTATCTTTAAAAATGAAACATGGGTGTTATTAAATCTTTCAGTAATGCGAACTGGTTGATGTGAATTTATTTGGGAAGCCTTTTCAACACGTCTTCGGCTGCTGCTAAGGTTTTCTCAATGTCCTCTCTGGTGTGAACTGCTGAGAGTAGCGTTCTCTCCATGCCGTCGGGGTGGAGATAAACGCCCTTTTCCATCAAGGCATCACGGAACTCCTTGAATTTATCTAGATTACATTCAGTCCATTGTCTATAACGATTTATTTTCTCTAGCTCTGTGAAAAACACTGTAAACATCGCTCCAACGCTTTGCACAACAGCGTCATGTCCAGTTGAGTCGAGGATTTGTTGTAAATCATCTGTTAGTTTCATTCCCAACGAGTTCATGTTTCTAATGGCTGCGCCGTCATTTGCTGAAAGTTTCTTTAGCGTAGCTAAGGAGGCGGCTAGAGAAAGCGGATGCGCATTGTATGTGCCAGCGAACCCTATTTTTCCTGGCACCACCATTTCCATGATGTCTTTTCTGCCTGCCACAGCGGCTATCGGAACGCCTCCTCCCAAGGCTTTGCCGAAACATGCTAGGTCGGGTGTGACACCGTAAAGTTGCTGAGCTCCTCCAGGTGCGACTCTAAAGCCTGTAAAGACTTCGTCAAATATTAATGGGACATCGTATTTTTCGGTTAGTTCCCTGACTCCTTTCAGATATCCATCTTCGGGTAAAATGACGCCGTTGTCAACCATGATTGGCTCCATTATTACTCCCGCTATGTCATCTGCATTTTTCTTAAGGATTCTCTCAAGGTATGATAGCTCGTTCCAAGTGGTTATAATCATTGACTCCGCAACTTCTTTTGGAATTCCCGCGTAAAACGGAATCTTATTCGGAGCAAATTCTGGACCTCCAAGCAAAGAATCTGAAACAACATTGTATAGGACGTAGTCGTTGTGACCATGATAATGTCCCTCAAACTTCACAATCTTATCTCTGTACGTATAGGCTCTTGCAATTCTAATAGCATTCATCGTGGCTTCTGTTCCAGTAGTACAGAACTTCACCATGTCTGCGCAGGGCGCCATTTCACAAACCTTCTTTGCAACCTCAATTTCAAGTTCCACAGTTGTGCCTAGCATCATTCCCTCATTGAGTTGTTTTTTGATAGCTTCCACAATTTTTGGATGGCGGTGTCCTAGTATTAATGCGCCATAGCCTAGCAAATAGTCGATGTACTCGTTTCCATCTACGTCCCAAACTTTGGAGCCTAAGCCTTTTCTGAATAATATTGGAAATGGAGCGTGTTCAGCTGTTACACGGATGTTTGATGATGCACCTGCGGGCACGTATTTTTTTGCTTCTTCATAAAGTTTCTTAGAATTAGAAAAATCCACGGTTTATCCTAACCCCTCTACAACTTGAAAGATTCAGTTAATAACGCTACAAATATAAGCCTTCTTCCTATCGGTTTTCCATCGGAATCAGAAGGTTAGATTATATTTATCCATAGACGCTATTGTCCGAACAATAAAATTTTTCTTTTGTCCGACAAATCAGAAGACCTCACCTTGTGGAATGTTGGTATATGTTAAAATACTAGAAAGCCCATTTGCTTACTCTAATCAGTTAAACTTAAAAATAAGAATCTCCATTTAAGAGACAATCTAATAAACAATGGAGGAGATATTGAGTTGACAATTTTAGAAGAACCGATAAAAGAGGTCTTAACTATTAAGAACTACATCGGCGGAGAATGGGTTGAATCCAAATCAGACCGAATCTTAGATGTGATAAATCCAGCCAATCAAAAGGTGCTGGCTAAGGTTCCAGTTTCAACCCGTGAAGAAATAGATGAAGCAGTAGAAGCAGCCAAAGAAGCCTTTCCTATGTGGAGAAACACAACGCCAGTCGCTAGGGTTAGATACCTTTTCAGGTTAAGAGAACTCATGGAGGAACAATTCGAGGAACTTAGTAGAATTCAAACAATGGAACATGGAAAAACGATTGACGAATCTCGAGGTGAAACAAGACGCGGAATTGAAATGGTGGAAACCGCCACAGGCATAACCTCATTAATGCAAGGTTATCTCCTAGAAGACATCGCAGTGGGCATAGACGAATTTGCATACCGACAGCCCCTAGGAGTATTCGGCATAATAGGTCCATTTAACTTCCCATTCATGGTCCCACTATGGTTCATACCCTTTGCATTAGCCTGCGGAAACTGCGTTGTAGTGAAGCCCTCAAGTGAAGACCCAATCAGCCAAATGAAAATTGCAGAGTTAGCGGAAGAAGTTGGAATTCCCCCAGGTGTCTGGAACGTAGTTAACGGCGGAAGAGACGTTGTAACAGGCATGCTTGAACATCCCGACATCGAGGGAATCTGCTTCGTTGGCTCAACCCGGGTGGGAAGAGATGTCATTTACAAAAAATGCGGCGAAACAGGTAAAAGGTGCATCGCCCAATGCGGTGCGAAAAACTTTCTACTGGTGATGCCGGATGCGAATTTAGATAGAACCATACGAAGTTGCATGACATCATTCTACGGCAATACGGGACAGAGATGTTTATCTGGCGCTAACCTCGTTATTGTGGGTGAAGGCCTTAACGAACATGAATTTAACGCGTTTTATGACAAAGTTGTGAACGCATTTGTAAAATCAGCTTCACAGATAAGAGTTGGCTATGGACTTGACGAAACTGTTCAGATGGGACCTCTTCGTGATGTAGAGAAAAAGAAAAGACTTGTGAAAACTATACAAAAAGGCATAGATGAAGGAGCAAAGCTACTGCTTGACGGAAGAAACATAAAGCTTGTAGGAGACTTGCCTCAGGATGCTTTCCTTAATCCATCAGTCTTCACCGAAGTCACACCAGATATGTACATTGGTAAAGAGGAACTTTTCGGGCCAATAGCATGTATTATGAGAGCTAAAAACCTTGAAGAAGCAATAGACATGATTCATAGTAACCCTTACGGTAACGCAACGAGCATCTTCACACAAAATGGCAAATGGGCAAGACAGTTTATACACGAGGTTAAAGCTGGAAATGTTGGAATTAACATAGGAATAGTTGCTCCAATGTCATTCTTCCCATTCGCAGGCATGAAAGATTCCTTCTATGGAGTGCTGCACGGACAGAGAGAAAGCATAGACTTCTTCACCGATAGGAAGGTAGTTATCCAAAGGTGGTTCTAAGTGGAAATAACCACAGCCTCAGGAGTAATTAGTTACATCGGAAAGGTGGAGGAAAATTCAGCAAAGCTTTATGAAAACTTAGCTCAGAAGTACCCAGAAGATGGGGAAACATTTCTATCTCTTGCCAAAGAAAACAGACGAAACAAAAAATCGATAGAATATGCATATTATGGAGTAATCTCCGACAAACTTGAAGCTTGCTTCTGCTTCGAAAACCTAGATACCGACAACTACTCAATCAAAACTGAATTACCTGAAGAAATAAACTATCCAGATGCTTTGAAAAAACTCATAGACCTAGAAGAGAAAATTCAAAGATTTCTTTTAGACGCAGCTAAACAATTAAAATCCCTAGTGCCCGATGTTTCCTTTATCTTTGAAAGAGTGGGGAAAAAAAGAGCCAAACGTGTAACTACACTGAAATCATTACTCGATAAAGCTGCTAAATAGAGGAGTGATTGCTATGGCTAAAACTAAGCGTGTCCACTGTAACACATACCATGTTGATGCATACCTAATTGAGTATAATGACGGACGCCTCGTCATCAGATGCGTGCGACGGCCATATTGCAGCGAATGTCCATTCGAAAAGGGAATAACACCTAAAAGAATAAGGATATAAATGTACAGCAAAAGCAGCGACTCAGCTGTGAAGCCGCAAGTGGTCTGCCTAAAAGCCTTACGCATCTCCATTTTTGTTTTAAACCATTTTTTCCCTTGGACAACATTTGGGAAATTTCACATTTTTCCCTCGCATAAAAGAAGGGTGCTGAAGCGCCCATAGGAATGGATAGGAATACCGAAATTTTAAAAAACATTTGAACGATAAATAATGGTCTCAAATTGAACAAGGTTGTTGAATATGGAATCATACAAGGAAATTGTAGACAAAGCCAACAAACATTTGATAACAAGCATGCTAACAAAACTGCAACCAGTAGCAATCGCTGAAGCAAAAGGAGCCACCATTAAAGATGTTAATGGAAAAGAGTATATAGACTGCTTTGCCGGAATCTCTGTGGTAAATGCAGGTCACTGTCAACCAGATATTGTAAACGCCGCTATTGAGCAAGCGAAAAAGCTCGTGCACGCCTGCACCTACGTGTATTACATACCTAAAACCATAGAGTTAGCTGAGAAGTTAGCGGAAATCACACCGGCACCATTACAAAAAACGTTTTTCGGCAACAGCGGAGCAGAAGCCCTAGAGTGCGCCATAAAGCTTGCACGAAAATACACCAAGAAGCCGGAGATAATATCTTTAATGTGCTCATTTCATGGAAGAACACTCGGCACTCTAAGCATAACAGGACAGGCTGGACGAAGAAAATACGATATGGGCCCATACATTCAGGGAATATCCTTCGCATACCCACCGTACTGCTATCGTTGCCCATTCGAAAAGGAATATCCTGACTGCGGATTACTCTGCGCAAGGTCTGTTCGCGATGTTATAAACTATTGTACCAGCAATGGAGTCGCAGCGTTCGTAGCTGAACCCGTTATGGGCGAAGGAGGCATTATACCCCCGCCACCAGAATACTTCAGGGTTGTAAAGGAAATACTCGATGAACATAACATTCTATTCATAGCAGACGAAGTTCAAAGCGGGTTTGGCAGAACAGGAAAGTTTTTCGCGATTGAACACTATGGTGTAGACCCCGACATAATGACAATGGCGAAAGGAATCGCAAACGGTTTTCCAATAAGTGCATGTACAACGCGACCAGACATTGGCGACTCGTTTGAGCCCGGAGATCATCTCTCCACTTTCGGTGGAAATCCTGTCTCCGCTGCGGCAGCGCTTGCAAACATTGATTATATGTTGAAAGAAAAGCTTTCTGAACAAGCTGCAAAGAAAGGCGAATATATAATGAAGAGATTTAACGAGCTCAAGGAAGACTATGATATCATTGGGGATGTTAGAGGAAAAGGTCTAATGATCGGAATCGAGCTTGTGAAAGATCGGAAAAACAAGACTCCGGCTGTTGAAGAAACAACGAAGATTAGGGATTTATGCCTACAAAAAGGAGTTATAGTTGGCAGCGGTGGAGTTAAACGGTGCACTCTTAGAATCCAGCCTCCACTGGTCATATCTGATGAGCAGATAGACAAAGTGATAGATACTATAGTAGAGTGTTTCAAACAAGTTTAGTGCGTTCAAGCATAACCCGCTAGAATTCGCTTTCATCAAATAGCGGATGCAATATCTTTCGTTTCCAAGGATAGAACTATATTCGGTAATGTCTATCCAAAAAACTTAAAACATTAATGTGAATAAAGCCTAGCCCGTGATTACCATGAAAGTATTGGTTTTAGGAGGATACGGAGCAGTTGGCACAACAATTTGCGGAGACCTCGCCAAATCACCGCCCATATCTGAAGTTATTTGTGCAGGAAGAAACATAGACAAAGCTAAGCAACTAGTTCAAAAACTAAAAAGCGATAAAGTGACGCCTAGAAAGGTGGATGCAAGTAACCCCGATGAAGTTATGAAGGCTCTAGAGGGAGTGGATATAGTAATCAGTACTGCTATACCTAAATACAATTTAGCAGTGATGAAGGCAGCCCTCAAAAAAGGAGCACATTACATAGATAACGCCGTGTACGCAACCGTAGATGAAAAGCTTGCGCTTGACGAAGCATTCAAAGACGCTGGTTTAACAGGCTTACTAAATCTCGGTGAAGACCCGGGACTAGCAAACATCTTTACAAGATATGCCGCTGACAGAATGGACCGTGTCAACGAAATTCGCATAAGAGACGGAGAAACATGTGAAAGTAAAGACTACAAATTCATGGCAACATTTTCTCCAGAAGTCTTCCTCGGAGGCGAAATATTTTTGAAGCCACTTATTTTTGAGAACGGTGAATTTAAGAAGTTGCCTCCATTCAGCGGCGAAGAAGTTTACAACTTTCCAGAGCCAGTGGGTCCATTACATGTTTACTGTAC
>QMYO01000029.1 GCA_003662715.1 Candidatus Bathyarchaeota archaeon
ATTATGGATATTTACCGCTTACCGCTGCTGCTTATAGGAATAGGATAGCAAACAGCAGATACTTGGAATATGCATATCAGCCAAGTACTTAAACTTTCATAAGAATTTGAATCAATGTTAGTCAATCATCCTGAGCGAAATACTATACCCGCATCTCCATTGTCATATATTCGATTACCTTCCAATAGAGCGGCATGGTAAAGAGTCAAATTTGAGATATCCATCGTTACTGCCCCACCATATCTTAAAATTAGCACGAGCTTACCATCTACAATATTTCGGTGGCCGAGAAACAAATACACATTGTGAGGTAATACGGTGATCTGTGGATATCTTAGATAATAAGCGTACCCTAAAGTTCCGTCTAACAATGGCTTTCGATACAAGTCAGAATATGCTGGGATACCCATGTTCGCTTCATTTTTTAGCCATTCTGCTGCTGCAACTTCTTGGCAGTTGAAACGCGGAAAGTCCATTTTTCCATTTAGTGAAATTGAAGATGGGCGATCGTGGGCTATCTCGTAGATGAAGCCTGAACTGAAAAGCAAGAATACCATGAGAAATAGGGATAAAACCTTCAGAAAGTTCGCTTTTTCTGTATGGAATGATTTTGATTTTTTCTGTAGTCTGTTCCATAGGAAACTGCCGCCGACTACGCTGAAGGGAGCCAAGAAAAGTAAGCTTATGTGATAAAGTCTTGTTGTTCCGATTGCATTAGAAAAGTATGGAATTAGCATACCGCTTAATAGAAAGGCAAAGTTTGACAAAGAAAAAATAGCATATTCCTTTTTCTTATCAAATTTTCCTTCGGCACATTTCAGAAGTAAAGCAAGTATACCCAGCAAAATGAGAAAGTTAACTATCATATATAAAGCCTTTGTAACTTCGTATAAGAAGGATGATGCTTTGCTAGTCACTATGTTGAGGGCCGTAGATTTCGGATCACCCAACTCCATTATATTCGATAGTATATTGTTGCCTATCGTAAGTATCCACTGAAATATAGAAGAACCCGAAATATAGGAGTACCATGCAAAAGCGGTTACACAGTAGAACAAGATAAATTCATTTGAAATCAGAATACCTTTCACATTTAAACTCCGCTTTTCCAAGAAAAGAATTATCCATCCTAATAGCAGTGATAACATAAACAAATAAGAAAGACCGTAGTGGGAGGTAATCATGGAGAAGGCAAACAGCACACTTAAAAGCGTCTTACTTGCCGTATTAAGATTTTTCTCAATTAATAGAAGCATTAATAAGACTTGGAATAGCTCTGCAATTTGCTGCCTTGCCAACGCAGGCATTTCGTTATAAAAAGTGAACACGGACATAAAAAGGAAACATGATAGAAAAGCAGATTTTTTGCTTATGTATTTCCGCCAGACCTCATATAATCCTACAGGCACAAGTGAGAAGAGGATGGGATAAAAAATTTTGAAGATCCATATCAGGCTCAAGTTACAGACTTTTGAGTAAATGGGCGCAAGCATCACGACGCTTAGCATACTATTAATATTAGATGGAATAGAACTCAACCAGTACGAGTTCTCAATCACTAAGCTAGCGTAAAAATATTCGCTTTGTATATCCCATCCTGTTACATGGCTGGAAATCAAAGAGTTATGAAATAGAAGGGAAATTGCTATGGAAAAAATAACCGACGCGTAAAGTTTCTCTGGAAAAACATTAAACGTCGCGAGTATGGGAAACAAGGAAATCATGAAAAGTAGAATTAGTAGAATTGTGTTTTCGCCTATTGTATTCATAAAAAAGGTTCCTAAAATACTCAAAATAGGAGGAAGCAATACCAGACAAATTGCTGGCAACGTTAGTTCCTTAAAATTGAATGCACCATTACTTGAGAATGCCCTATCTGTGATGTAAGCGATAGCGCAAAGGATCATAACTGCAATGCTAATGACGACGACAAGAGAATTGAGAGAAAGAGGTTTAAAGAAACCGAAAATCGGGGATATAAGGTTTAGGAAGAAACCCAGCAACATTAAAAGGGTTAAACTTAACCCTACAGCAAATATTGATGTTAAAGTTCTACTCAAATTGTGTAACTTGAGAACCCTTAACAAAACGAATCCAGGTAAAAATGAAAGATAAAGAAAACCAATAATCTGCCTAAAAATCGGAATGTCAAAAATGATGGAACATAACAATAAGAGCTGAGCAATTATTACAAGTACTAGAAAATCTGTAAACTTCCAATCGTTCAATTTAAAAGGGTCGTTCATTTTCCTCAAGACCACAAATTGCGCTTACATTCTTCCACTAAATCTTTAACTTTATGCTAACAGCTTTGTTGCATTTTTCAACGTCATTAATCTTTTCTTCCAAGAATATTCACGCTGAAAGCGAGACATTAACCTCGATGATATTTTATTTAATTTCTCCCTATTTGTTATGCACCATTGTACTTTCTTAAAGAAATCTTCGTAGCTTCCGTCAAAATATATTCCATCTTCGCCAAGTATATTAACATAATTTTTTGATTTCAAACATATTATAGGGACTCCTAAGGCCATTGCTTCAAAGAGTTTTGTTGGCAATATGTTATATGCAGCAACGTTTGAACTGAAAGGTATGCATGATACATCAGAAGCCGCAAGAAACTCGAGGGCTTCCTTCCGCGGCTTCATTCCGGTAATCAATATTTGGTTTTTGAGACTGAAATCTCTTATGAGTTTGCGAAAATATTTTTCCCATCTTCCCCCACCACCGATTATCAGAAAGAGTGTTTTTTTGTCATGCCAAAAATTTTCGGCGAAACGTACTAGCATCTCCTTTAGTGGAAGGATACCCCAGCTCGGCACCCGACCGAGATAAGAAATGATGAAAGCATCCATTTTTAATCCCAGTTTACGACGTAGAAGTTTTTTATTTTGGTACAGTTCAATGTTGTCGATTCTTGGTATATTATACCAAACATAAATTTTAGGTCTTGTTCCAAATTCCTTTATTATTTCATGCCTTATCGTATCTGCCGCTGTAAGGACTAATGATGAATTCTTAATAAGAAAATTTCTAGTAAAAACGCTGAACTTGACGCGGGGATCGTAGGTGCTACAGCCGAAAAAAGCTATCCTTAACTCCGGGCTTGGATCATCGTAATCATAAATAAACGGAACCTTTTCTATTTTGCTCAGTATACATGCAAGCAGCGAATCCACCTCAGATCCGGCTAAGCTTGTAACTATAAGATCGCAATCGATTCCAGACGCTAATATTTTGAGATAGAATGAAATTAGCTTAATTGACTGCTTGAAATAATGGAAAAGTTTTTCAATAAAGTTATCTAATAATGTGTCTTTCATTGTGGATCCATTTTCAATTATAGAGAATTTTTTTGCTTCCTTCGAATAGCATTTATTAACGATCAGAGTAACTTTAAATCCTATTTTATGAAGAGTTTTTGCAATGGATAATAATCTAAGAGATTTTCCATCAGAATCTGTGAGGTTAATGTTGCATGTTACAATAGCTTTTTTCACGTCTTAACCCGCAACTTTTCATGTCTGACTATTGTACCGCAGGATATTTTCTCCATCAAACGTATGTAAATTATAATTGTCTATACCTAACAACGATAGAATTGTTGGCGCTACATCGGTTAATGTTGGTTGGCGAAGCTGCAAAAATTCTCTGCTGGGGTGATAAGCTATAAGTACTGCACTTTCTTGTCTATGATTACCTGGAAACAGCTTATGCGATATGGATTTACCATAAAGTGAATCCCCTACTTCCCATCCGACACCCCATTCGTCCTTTAGTTTAAATATAATATCAGGGTATTTTGAGAGGTAAGGGCCTTTGTACAAGTCTTCCCTTTTCATAACCCATTCTACTATTTTTTCTGATGAAAATGGATTCTTTATCTGTTTTAGCATGTTAACAATTGATTGACGTGTTTTCTCATAAAGTGAAGGAGAAAGACCTTGCTGCACTTTGATGCCTGCATAGGAGTAGGCTTTTAGCCCGGCGGAACAATCCGCCAAATACGCCACCGTATTTTCCCAGTCTATTGGAGATGAAACGGTGTAAATTCCTAATGCTTGAGGAAACAGCGATAAAAATTTAGACGCCATCTTTGCAATTATTCTTTTTTCGCTTATAATTTTGGTTGTCTTTTTCTTGACAAACTCCATAGTGTAGCTAGGGTCATAAAAATTGTGGCGTTTTATCTTGACTTTCAGTAGCCCTGCTCTGGCCAAGAATTCGTTAATATTCACTAATTTGCAAGGTCGCAATCCATGTCCATGGTCACTTAAAACTATGAAAACCGTGTTTTCGTCTATATACTTTAAAAACTTTCCGATCACGTATTTATCATAGAACCGATAGAAGTTGAATATAGTGCTTTTATATTTTTTGTCTCCGCCGTAATTTTCAAGTTCATTCCAGAACACATGTTGTATATTGTCAAGAGATGAGAAGTATATGAAGAAAAGGTTCCAATCGTAATTGTTAAGGAAACGTAATCCAAGTTTTACTTCATTCAAGATCAGTTTTTTTGTGGGCTGAATTATTTGGTATGGATTGGAAGGAAAAGACGTAATAGGCATCACTTCTGCAGGGTTGCAACCTAATGGGATATTCGTTGGATAAGTTTTTAAGTCAAACTTTCTTAAGTCGACCTCCGTTGTTCTGCTAACCATAATGCCATTTATGGGCCATGGTGGGTATGCTAAATGAGGGAAAATTATGCAACACTTCTTATTATGCCGCCCCGCATAATCCCAAAAGGCTCTTCCTACAATGTTACCTACATAATCAAGGTATTCACCAACCTTAGAACGAGTACGTGAATCTTTGAATGAAACAACCCCATGTTTTGCAGGGTTCAAACCGGTATATATAGAAGCCCACGCCGTAGGCGAGTCCGGTGGGAAGACAGATGTCATTCTTATCGACGAAGATTTCTGCATGAGTTTATTAAAGTTGGGTAGTTGATCCTTAAAATGCGATAGGAGATCAGCGTCTAAGCCGTCGATGCCTATTATGAGACATTTAGTTTTTGAAGTCACTTTTTACACACCCATTCTACTTTTGCGAATATTTTACGAGAGATTCTAAATGATTCAGCAATGTCGACTTTAGTTCAGTTAAGTTCTTTGCGCCATCTATAGTTACCGCTCCAAAGGTTCTCCCAATTAACATATAACTGTTTGACAATGTTTCCAAATCAGCTAGCTGCCACCGATCATTCTTTCGTTTAATTGCAGTTTCTGGAGGGATTGTCACCAGAAAGATCATATGTGCTTTAGGAAACAACGGTAGAAGCCTTCGAATAAACTGTATCACACGCTTGTCGTTATAGCCACATGGAACCCCTATGTCTAGAAGAATGGTATCGAAAATCCATCGATCGCAAACCACAACTTCTCTTCTAAAAAACGAAGGAATACAAATTTTTAATAGAATCTGCAAAATTTGGTCAATTAGAACTCCGACTGCATAAATGTGAGAAATTGTAGGATTTCTTAGTATTTGCCTCTGCTTCTCAACGCCCTTTGCTGTTTGATCACTATTAGCTATTTTCACAAGAGATACTGCACGAAAAACAGGCGCCATAATTTTGGGAAGAAAACGGCCATATACGTATCTTGACCGTATCTTACGTTTTCTAAGTTCATTAACAAGCAATCTGCACAAGGTAGTTTTTCCAGATCCATCGATTCCAATAAAACATATCAAAATGCTTCTCACGTCATTATTCTCCTAAAAGATTCTGGAAGTTTCGAACAAGCGCATCACAAATGTTCTTCCATGAAAAATCCAGAATCTTTCTCCTTGTTTTGACGATAGGTTTCCCGCTTCTAATTTGTTCAATTTTTGAAGTTAACTCGTTAACGTCATTAATAAAGAATAATCCTTCTCCCTCCTTTAATATCCTTGGAAGCGCTCCGAACCTTGTTGAGATCACAGGCAAGTTGCACGCCATGGCCTCCATCACGGAAAGCGGAAGCTCAATGCTTCCCAGTTTATCTAGAACTGGAAACACGTACAAATCTGAAAGTTGATATAATTCATGTATGTCCGGAAAATAACGGTGCCAAACTATGCAGCCAGCTCTTCTCAGCATTACGACTACATCGGGTTCTATAGGCATAGACGTACTGGCTACAACCAGAACACAAATTTGTTTATTCTTAGAAATTCTAGTTAATATTTCAAGTCCTCTATTTCGCCTGACAGGGCCAACATGTAAAACAATAAATGCTGACTTGTCTAGGCCATATTTTTGCCGAAGCTTTTTCTTACGTAAATGAGTAACTGGTTTAAATCTTTGTATATCAACTCCAACTGGAAGAAAACTTGTAGTCATGCCAAGTTCCTTAAACATATCTTCACTTTCGCAAGATTGCACCAGTACAATGTCAGGTTTGAATAATACGGCTAATTTCCTTAAAGCGTACGGAACAGCGGGATGAAGAGCAAATAATACGGTTTTAGGATATTCCCCCGTAGTTATCGCGCAATAAGTAGCAGTCATCTTAAGTGCAATAAAACTGACAAGGGAGGGACCGCCTACATAAAAGATGATGTTTGGTTTGAACCCGTTAACCTTGCCATGTAAAATTCGTGAAAAGATATCCTTGACATGGACAGGTAAAACCGGATAGTTTTCGGAAAGTAGCCGTGTGAGATAATAAGCTATTTTTTTCATTCCTTCATCTACTAAACTTGAAAAATTCCCGATTATGCATATTCTAAACATAGCGCAAGTCATAAATTATAACCTAATTTAGACTTAACAGGTAGCAACAACTTCTTTGTATACATTTTCAAGCATGTCAACAGTGGATTTCCACTGAAATTTTTTTTCTACGATTTTTCTTGCTTCTTTTCCAATTTTTTTGGACAATTTATCATCTGAAAGAAGGAGACATATCGAGTTTGCAAAATCGTCCACGTTAAATGGATTAACCAGAAAGCCTGTTTTTCCGTTTTCGACTATGTATTGCATGGCGCTTGTTTTCCAAGTGACTACTGGTTTTTCGCAAGCCATAGCTTCCAAAAGGACTAAGCCAAATCCTTCGTGGATTGAAGGAAATGCGAAAACGTCTGCTGCTGCGTACGCTTCTAGCAATTCACTTTCAGAGATTAAACCTGTGAAAATTACAGATTTACGAAGACCTAATTGTTTGGCCATCTCGTAAAGCTGGACGCCATATCCATAATCTGGCCCTACAATAACAAATTTTGCTTCCGGATGTTCATTCAGTATTTTAGGAGCTGCATGCAATATGTACTGTACTCCCTTATACTTCACTAGACGTCCGACAAAGAGAACAATTTTCCCTTTAACCCGAAATCTCTCTTTAAACTTTGAAGGTTCAGGCAAATTACGAAACTTCTCGATATCTATTCCATTAGGGATCATTTTTATTTTATCGATTTTAACGCCTTGCTTAAGAAAATCTTTGACGTTTTCATTGGTGAGTGCAATTATTAAGGCAGGCCACTGTAATAGGCAGTGACCTAGAGTTGCATCAAAAATCTTCCTTAGCAACGTTAAAGGCAAGTCCTTCTTTTCACGTATGGTAGTACTATGAGGAGTGAAGACTATAGGTTTTCTCTTAAACTTTGCAATAGCGGTTACCGCGGGAGATTGCAACGAGAAGTAACGGTGAACGTGTATTAAGTCAAAATTCCTTTCAAGTAGGGCTCTGCACATGTAATAAGAAAATGAAAAATATGATATTCGAAACAATGATTGGAAATAATAAACTTTAACGTTATCAATTACTTGATGTCTATAATCGATCTTATTGCTTGGAGATGTGGCTCTGTAAGGTGTACTCATTGTAAAGACAGTTACATCATGACCACGTTTCGCTAGTTCCTTTGATATGTGATAAACATGAAGCCCGTCTCCGGTTATTTTCGGCGGAAAATCGTCAACCACTTGCAGAATTTTCATCTTTAGGTTAATCACCACCTAAAAATACAGAAAAGCGTCGGAGACTATTTTCTTAAGACATCTGTGTACACTGCTTCTATCCTATCAACGACAAGGTCCCATCTTAAACTGGTTTCTATTAGTTCTCTACCTTTCCTTCCATATTCCTTTGCCATATTTGGCTCATTCAATAATTGTAGGATAGCTTTAGCCAAACTTTTGTAATCTCCCGGCGGAGTCAAAATCGCGGTTTCACTTAAATAATCGCTAATGCAGGGTATCTGCGTTGAAATTACTGGTTTTGAAAACATGAAAGCATCCAAGATTGTGTACGATAGGGCTTCAGAGAAAGAGGGCAAAACTAGAATTTCGCACCTTTTGTATAGAGAATACAATTTTTCTTTAGGAACGTACCCCAAAAATTTAGTATAGTTCTCCACATGCAATAGCTTACTTAGCTTTTCAACTTCTCGTTTAAAATTCCCGGTTCCAACAAACACGAAAAGCAGATTTGAATACTCTTTAACTACGAACGGAATGGCTTGAACAAGTACTTGAGGCCCTTTTCTTTTAATAAGCGGCCCTACAAACAAGATAACCTTTTTGCCTTTAAAGTTTAACTCCTCGTTAACATTCGATCTCATGTTGTCATTGAAATAGCTCGGATCGATACCGTTAGGGATAACCTCGATGTTTTCTACTGGCACCCCAAGAGAACAAATATATTTTTTATCAGATTGGGATATTACTATGACTTTATCCGCCCTTTTAAGCAGCATAGAACCTATTGTTTTACTGTAGACGCGTTCAAACAAATCTTTTATCAGATGATCAAATCTAAGTTGCCCGTGGCATGTAATTATAAGCGGGATTTTAAGGCGAGATTTCGCCCATGCACTGTAAAGCGAAAGTGCAGCGTGCTCGTTGTGACAATGGATAACGTCAAAACCTTTGCATTCCCTCACAATATGAAAGAATAACGCTGGCGAAATGGGATTGTTCAGCGGTTTACATAAAGGTTTAAACCTTCTGACTTCTATGCCGTCCATGACTTCGCGGTTTTTGCTTTTTGGAAAATTGGATGTGAGAACCTTTACTTCATGTCCACGGGCAGCCAATGCCCTTGCTAAACTTCTTACGTATCTTTCTTGTCCTCCTATGTAAGGGTAGTAATAAGGAGCAACTTGCAAAATTTTCATTCGGTTTCATCCAGTCCATTATTTATACTTGGAAGAGAATGTTAACTATTTACTTATCCAGAAGACTTCCTTACTCTTCAAAAATCTCTGAACATGCCTTACTATTGGTTTTTTTTGTTCTCGCGATATTATTGAAATTTGGCTTTGGAATTCCTTTATGGCTCTGCTTTTCAACTCTAAGAAGTCGGATATATCCACATGAAAGATTTTATGCCTTATTGTTTTCAGAAGCTTGTCAAGACATGCACCAATAAAACAGTACTTGTGGGAAATGGAATATTCATAATATGCTGTTATAGGCTGATTAAATTTTTTGATTACATTCCTTAGTATATGGCTTGCGGCTCTGTGATCTGCATGAGCATCTCTTTTATATGTGCAATAAACCTCTGCGGGAGAGAACTCCCTTAATAGTTCCAAGGCTTTATCTTCCGCTTCCTTACGAACCTGCCAAAGATTACCATCTTTTAAATCTAAAAAGATTAGATGATTCTTTTCTAGGCCTAAAATTTTTAATGCGTTTATTACTTCTTCTCTCCTAATTTTAAGGAACTCCTCTAACGTGAGGCTTTTTTGTATACCTGGGATTTGGTAATAAGCTTGCTCGCCATTCGTGAAAAGGACTACTAATACGGTGTACCCTTCCCTTACTCTCTTTGCAATCGTTCCGCCACAACCAAATGTCTCATCATCAGGGTGAGGTGAAAAAATTAATATTCTGTCCCCCATTAAGCATCGCCGTAAAAATGCCATTCTACTAATGTACTAAACATATTATTCTATCTTTTTTAAAATTGTGTTAATTGATATCATGCTACACACAGAATTTCTTGTTCTGGCTGGACACATCGGCAGAAGGTGAGAATCTTTAGAAAGAGAATTTCTCCCTTGATTTTACCGTTAAGTTTTTTCATGGTTCTTTTTGATGGTTCATTATATGAACGAACTAAACTAAATACTCTTTGATAGCCGTTTTCTCTCAACTGAATGAATGCTTGCGAAATAATCTCTGATATTACTCCCCTTTTTCTGTATGACGGATCAGCATAAATGTCATAAAGTAGCGCTTCTTTATTCCTTAGAAGTATTTTCCGTTTGATTCCATTGGAATAAATCTCCCTAAACGCTAACCAAGCGTAACCAAGAATTTCATTGTTCTTAATGCCCACAAAGCATCTATGATTTGCCTGTATTCTTTCCATGAGCTTCATTAAGTACATATCTTTCCTCAATAAACTTTCACCGGCTGCTCGATGAGTCGTTCGCATTTCAGCAAGTTTGTCTAGATCGGTTATGCTTACTTCCTTAACTTTCATCATAATTTTTGCCTTTACTAAAGGCACATTCTCAATGTTAAATTCATACAATATAAATTTCCTATAGGCAAAAAGATACTCTTCCATTAATAACTTAAGTAAGAGTAATTTAGCAAATTTCGATTGAAAATCACAATTACCTTTCATTGACTTCATTATGATCAACTAAGTGTTTATCTAAAGCTTGTTGACGTAACCAATTAGTTAGTGACGGCATTATGTTTTTTTTCACGATCCACGTATACAATTGTGGCAAGGGTTTCCGACGTGTCATACTCAACTTAAAGTTCTTCCTAATTTTAGAGCCCAATCGAAATTTATGGGGATGTGCGCCTCTTAATAGATCATACTCCTTGAATCCATTTTTAATGTATTCTTGAATTTCGTAAAATGTGGTGAGAGTTCCCACTCCATATCGTGCATATTTGGGGTTGAACCCTGATAGGTACGCGTACACTTTGCCTTTATAGTGGAAAGCGTATTTTGCTGCGATGGGTTCGTCATCACAACATAAGAAGTTTAGTCCAAGCCACCCTCTCTGATTAAAGCGCTTTGCTAAATCAATATGAAAGTTTCGGAGGACAGGGGTTGCGAATAAGCCACCATAGCCTTTATTTTGCCATCTTTGCTGGTGTAGCTTAAAAAAAGTTTTCATATAC
>QMYO01000030.1 GCA_003662715.1 Candidatus Bathyarchaeota archaeon
AGGTATGCGGTTCGGTTCTGACAGCGGCGGAGTTAGCTAAGCGCAGCGCCGCAAGGCAATTGCTACCGTATCCCGAAATTAAGGCGCTTGAAAAGAAAGCACAGCTTGAAGCTGAATTTAGTTGGGAAAAAGCGAAAGCGAAATGCTTAGAACTTGTACCGAAGTTCAAACTGGATATTGCAATCTATGACCTTGTTCAAGCTGGCAAGTTAGAACAGAAGCATCCTTCAGATTACAACCGAACTGAATGGCTGATGATATACCGTGAATGCAAGAAGTATGCGGAGACTGACGGTAACGACGACGATAACAACGATGGCGGGGGTAATTCCCCGTCATCCCCTGAGTGGAAGGTGAAACTTTCCGAATGTATCGGCTCTGCAAAGAATTTCAGACGTTATGAGACACTCAAAAGGGATTTACAGCACGAAGGTGTTATCTCCAATGCACATCCGAAGGAATGGGATGATGAAGACTTTGCAAAACTCAAAGAGGCATGTGAACTTGATAAGTCATTGTTCTCAAAAAAGTTAGGATATTGGCAGATAGAGAAAGAACCACACGAAGGAGTTTTTGAACTATTCGGGAAATATGACTTTTGCTTGACCCCATTGCATGACAGATGCTTTTGGTGTGAAGTGAAAGATGTTACACAGGATTGTATCATCCGATGGGGACGATACAGGGTAAAGACAGGATTGTGTTTGGAGTGCAAGCCGAAAGAAGAAGAACTGACAGAAAAGTTTGATAGACTCTACTATAACGAAAGCAAGCGCAAGCTGATAATGGATAGAAAAAAGAACATAACACTGGTGGAAACAGATGGAACAGAGAGGCCCATGACAATCCAAGACGTGGCATTCACGTTTGGGGGCAATGTTGTCATGAAGCTCACTCAAGGGATACAGATAGTCGGCGCGGACATTAGCAAAGTTGAAGTTGACTAAGCGGATACGGGAGGGGTTGTTAGCCCCTCTCGTTTTAATGTTACATAATAACCGAAATGCAACCGGGCGGCTTTCTCACTTCTGCATCTTTTATCTCGAAGGTAAAGATATATTCATTTATAACATCCTCAATTTGCAATGGTAATAAAACTTGGATAGTCTTACCGACATATTTTTTAACTAGTTTCTTAAAAAAGTCAAATTCTTCTGACGTAGTAGGAAATAACGGGTTCTTCCGCCACCCTCCATATTGACCACTTACATAGTAAATTTTATCAGAGGGTATAATAATATCTGAAATAGTTCCCCCTCGCACAACTACACTCGGTGGTTGTGGATTATTGCGGTCAATATATTTTACTCCTGAATGTATCACTCTATGGCTTTCTCCGTTTTCATCGACATATGCCGCTTCATCCCACACTATCTTTATGGAATGATTAGTCTTATTTTTCAACATAAATGAAATCTGAGAAGATGTTGGCATCCAAATTATCTCAACCATTTGGTCTTCAAAGTAGTATTTGAAGATTCCTTCTTCTTCGACTTTGGTTATCTTCTGTTCGCCATATCTTTCTTTTGCCTCGACTGGTCTTTCTACCTCTTTAAGAACTATGTCATAATAGGCTCTATAAGTTGCACATCCAAGAAAAAAGGTTATCAATACAAGAAATACTAAGCATTTTAATTGGTTTTTCATTGTAAATCTCCTAAATTATAGAGTTAAACAGTTTCCGTAAAGCGCCTGAATCTATTGTAGCTTAAACTTAGGAGATTGTCAAAGCGATATCATTTAATCATCAAAAACTGGAGGTTTTTACCATGAAAGGCGCAAGACCATTAACAAGAGACGAGTTTGACAAAGTGCTATCATCCTTCGAGGGCAAGTATGCTGAGCGGAACCGTTGTCTATTCTTACTTGGCACGTCCGCTATGACGAGGGTATCTGAGCTTGCGGCTTTGACCGTTGGCGACGTATATCAAGGCGGCTTAGTCGTCTCAGAGCTGGTATTGAGAAAGCAAATAGTGAAGGGCAAGAAGGAATCACGCATCGCCGTCCTACCACCTGAGACTGTCGAGGCACTCAGGAACTTCATAACGTGGAAAAGAGAGCAAGGCGAATCGCTGGCGAAGGATGCACCGCTTTTTGTATCCCGACAGGGCAGACATCTCCACAGGATGCAGATACATCGGATTCTGAAGGATGCTTACGCCGCCGCTGGACTAACAGGCAGGCTCACTACTCATACGATGAGAAAGACTGGCGGAACTTGGCTTTATGAGGCTACTGGAGATTTGCTACTCACTCAAGAAGCTCTTGGGCATCGGTCACCTGAAACTACGCGGCGATATGTGCCTTTGAATCGCCAGCGGATGCGTGTTGCGATGGAGAATTTCTTTGCCGCTGACAGTGACAAAACTACTTTTTTGTCACGCTCAGAGGATAAGGTTATTTCGTTCCCAAAAAGAGTTGCGCATGGACGATAAGACATAGTAATCACTTTTGAATTGCAAACGTTTATAGGCAGGAACGAAGAACGCTGCTGCGTTGGTAGCGAGTGACCCACGAACTGCCATGCAATACTTGCTGGTACAACATGGCAGTTCAAAACTGGCGCCACTGCCTGATGTGAAAATCATACAATGGCTAATTATATTGACGCCAAATCCATGTAATTGTTTTACAAAAAGTCTATAAGCTAATCACAATGAGCATAATAAAAATAAGGAAAGACAAATGGACGGTAAGAACAACGAAGATGTCACTCCTATGTTAAGAGAACTTCTCAAGGAAGATGTACTCAAATGTCTAACTTGGCTCTCCGGTGTAATAATTGGAAAGACTCTTCAACATATCATTTCCCCTGAAATAGGACGACGTTGGGAATCCAATGAATTACCACGAGATGCTTTCCCTTTGATTATTCAAGTCTTGTTCAAAGAAATTGTGAAAGGCGAGCTAAAAATCGAGTTCAGATTTGATTCTGATGCAATAGGTGATGTAATTATTGCCAGAAGGCGAAAAACTTTATCAGTCAGTCTTATTAGGAATTTGTTATCTGACGGCCTTATTAGCGATTTGTTATCTGAACCCCACAAGATTTTAGTGAGTGGAAAGAATATTCTGGCTCACATCACATACGTTCGAAAAACTGAAAGGAATGAACCTAAATATCATGCATACCATCAAATTGACCGATTGCTTCGTTATCTACTCGATAAACCACCTCGGACATGTCCTGTATGCGATAGAGCTTTTATTGCGATGCGAAAAGATAAAGTTTATTGTAGTCAGCAATGCAAGGATATAGCAGCAAAAAGACGCCAACGAAAAAAAAATAAAAAAAATTGAAACGTCCACCCTTTTTCTTAAATGTCCACTCCTCAAATAGCTTAGGGTGCTGTATAATTATTGGAAAACTTCGGAGAAAGGAGTTGCTTAGAATGACAAAGAGAGCAACTGTCACAGATATAGCGAAATCTTTAGGCGGTATCATTTCGGCAGATACGATTAGAAATTGGGTGGATGCTGGAATCCTACCTGCGGAGAAAGATTTTCGTGGATGGCGCTGGTTCCCCAAACCAGATGAGACAATTCAGAGAGTAGAAGAGCTATTATATGGGAAGCAAGAACTCGACAAGTTAAAATGATGTTTGCCCTTGCAACTGCTGGGCAAGCGACGGCAAGGGCAGGAAGCAGCAAGATAGATGATGCTGTAAAATAACGGGCAAGACCAAAGGATATTTTATCATATCATTATATCTTTGTTCAAGTTTTTTGGAAAAAATCTTCCGCCGTCGCGCTTGCTAGCAGCATTGGGCGATGGAAACTCCCACATTGCTCCTCGACGGCGGATTTTAACAATAGGAGGTGGGGAGAAGTGAAAATGAATGATTTTGATTCAGTAAAAGATAAAGTTGATATAAGAGAGTTTATCGACCAAGAAACAGGAGCACAGGCTAAAAAAGTTGGTACGGATACTTTTAGGATTAACCCTTGTCCCTTTTGCAATCACGATGATTGCTTTACAATCCACGCTAACACCAATAGCGCACACTGTTATAGTTGTGGGTTTAGTGGAGACGTATTCAATTTTGCGAGGGAATATCACAACTTGACTAGCAATTACGAGGCGCTTAGGTATGTGGCTGAGAAGATAGGTTACACGATAACGAATGAGAATACAGCCAAGCAAGATGCTAAATTGCTTGATATAAAACAATTAGCGGTTGGTTATTATCATAACAATCTAATCGAAAAATGCAAAGATGAACCTATCAACTATCTTCAAGATAAACAGGAACATGAAACGTCTGTATTGGAATATCAGATAGGGGTTAGAAAGCATAGCTTAGACATATTAAAGAAAGAACGTGTCGGCTATGCCGATGGTAAATTTGTGGAACATGCTAAATCAAAGGGATATGGCATAGAAGATTTGCGCAAGGCTGGACTGGCAAACAAGCAAGGTCAAGACTATTTCCCAAAAGGTGTTTATGTCTATCCGCATTTTGTCTATGGGCAAATTTCCCACTTCAGCCAAAAGGATCCGATGAAGGCTATCGAATTTCAATCCAAAAAAGAACATCGGCATCCACACTGGCGCTTTTATGGGCAATCAGCTATCAATGCTGATGATTTAATCGCTGTTGAAGGTGAAAATGACCGATTAAAGGTAATTGATAAGGCTAAGTGCCCTCATGTCATTGCTACGATTGGGCAACTATCGGAGGCTCAAATTGAATACTTGAAGCAGAAACGGAAGGGCAAGCGGACTTATTTATGTTTTGACAATGATAATAGCGGGCGCGAATATACAAATAAGGTCATTTCAACACTCGGCGGATACGATATTTTCGTCATGCGATTTTGCCCTTTGTGGAAGGACGTTGACGAGCTGCTATCTTGCGCTGATGAACCACAGGAAGTATTTGAGCAATTAAAAGAGAATGCGATAGATCAATACGAATATCAGTTGAAGTCCATTCCTGAAGATACAGAGTTGTATGATGTTCTCGATACAATCAAACCAATTCTGAAAAACTTGCTTGACCACAAAGGCAAAGCGCATGTGGAGGCTTTTGTTAAAACGAAAGTCAAAGAGCGCTTCGATTTCACACTTGATGAATTGAAGGCAGTTACACGATTGGCTAAGGAGCTGGAGAAAGCAGAAAGCAAGTCTGATTTGCCTGGCGAAGAAAAAGAAGTGACTTTGGTCTGGACTGACAAACCAATAAGGTTAGATTTCTCCCTGGCGCAGGATTTTGTTGATGGTATTCTACACTATACAATTTATTTGCCAGTGGATATTGAAGGGCATACTCAGTTGATGCCGCATTTGATTACGTCGGAACGCGAGGCAGTTTTAATCACCAGAGAAGTGCTGGAAGAACGGAACATCTACGTAAACGAAATTGCAATGCCGTCAAATATGAATCGTTGGTCAGTAGATACGCAAACAGATTTCAGTGTGCATCACTACCTGAATAAAGAATGTGAAGTTGGGAGCTTTGCAATATACCGTGATTTACATAGAACTTTTACTAACTTTCTCTGGCATCCAGATTTAAGTTTAGCAACCATCCTATCACTATGGACTATGGAATCCTACGTGTTCATGATATTTGATAGCATTGGATACTTAGCGGCGGTTGGCACGAAAAGGACTGGCAAAACAAGGATGTTGGAACTACTTGGGGAAGTAGCTTTCAACGCCATCAAGCTGGGCGGGCAAAGTGACGCATACACCTTCCGGAAAATAGAGAATGATAGAGTGACGTTGCTGATGGACGAAGCTGATAGGTTAGCAAGACAGGCGAAGGCTGGGGGTAGTAATATTATTGAGCATCTGCGGGACGGCTACAAAAGGACGGGGCAAACAGGATTATGCGAGGGTGAAGCGCATAGACCAACGGAGTTTAGCACCTATAGTATGAAAGCATTTGCCAATGTGGAGGGCGTTGAGGAGATGCTGGGAGACCGTGTCATCGTCCTGCTTCCAGAGCGCAAGCCATTGGATGAACCGGTTGCTAGATTGCTTATGCGGAGAGAGCGAAGTAGTTTCCAACTACTGCGGAACAAGCTCTATGTTTGGGCTTTAACTCATGCCAAACAGATTCACGATGCTTATGTAAATCTTGAGATACCTGACGAATATAAACTGTTCATTTCAGACAGGGAAGAAGAGATTTGGGCTGGGCTTCTGGCAATTGCGAAGGTGATTGATGATGATAAAGAAGGAGTAAAGTTGTTCAAGGAACTGTTAGACATCGCTAAGACGAATAAGCAGCGGAAGGTGGCAGAGGAATCGACAGGGAGTATTGACGCACAATTCCTTGAAGCGCTGCTTGATTTTTTGCTAAACGGTGAACCCAATGTAGAATATGTAGATGGCAAGCCATACTTTCGCCAGTACGAGATTGAACGGCATATCGCTGATTTCTTGGGCTGGGTTAAAGTTTCTAGCACGCGCTTTGTGTCAAAACACTTGAAACGGCTTCGCATTATTGATGATGTGGGAACCGACCGGATACGCAAAGTCGTTAGCGATTATCCTATAATTACAGAGAAAGATGGAGAGAGGGTAACCGAATATGTCAAAAAACGAATTGCCTTATACCATCTTGACATAGAGCGAGTTAAAGAGGTTGCTGTGAGGTACGACGTGCAAGTGACGGGGTAACCAAAATGAAGAATCCAGATTTAACAGGGGTTCTTGGCAAATTTCTGACGTGGTGACGTGGTACTGACGTGCAAAAATTTTTACCACGTCAGAGATAAAAATCCAATAGTAGTGTGGATTAAAAGGACACTGTGACGTTCAAATATAATATTTTTAGATAGATAGATAGATAAATAAAAAATATATACCTTATCAGCTAAGTGAGGGGTGTTATATTTTTTAACTTTTCATATATTGGAATTTTGCACGTCACCACGTCAGTCAGTGGGTTGAGATACGATAGAACACAGTCACAGCCTGTGTTTGGGGTTCTGACGTGCAAACTGACGTGGTGCTGACGTGGTAAATTTGCACGTCAGAAATTCGGGAGACCACATCATGACGAATGAACTCTACAAAACGGCAAATGCCCGGACCAGTTTCATTTGTGAGAGCTTACTTGGATACACTGCGCAAGATGGCAAGCAGTATGACAAGATAGCGCTGGTGTTGGTGTTGCGTGGGGCTGACAACAAAGCTCAGCAGACGGTGCGGTACTTCTTGGATGTACCAACGGCGAAAGTGTTGGCGCATGACTTGTTTGCCGGGGAGCTGCGTGATGAGTTCAAAGAATACAAGCAGCACAACGGCAAGCAGCGGGCGTTGAGTATCAAGCAACATGAGAACGTATATCGGGTCTCAATTATGAATAGCAATGGCGGTGAGGATAAACATAGCTTGTACTTTGATATTACGGCATGGCAAGCACGGGAACTGGCGATAAGCGTGCTCGACCATATAAAGCATTACGAGCTTGCAAGGCTAATGGTGTTGCATCTCAACAAGGATGGTGACAATGGGCATACTCAGCGCACTCGAATTTGACAAAACCACTTGCGCACGATGCGGATGTTTGCTACACGAGCACTTCGGCGGCAAGCAGATGCGGGGCACACTGCGGGAATGGGATGGGGACGTTGTGTTTGCAACGATGGTAGATATTCGATGCGCCAACTGTGGTGCGATGAATGAGATATTCTATCAAGCGGATATGCTCCCGCCGGCGGCACGAAAGAAAGGGCTGTTCGGTTGTGTGCCGGCAGTATAATCCATCTTCGGCTATTAAAATACACACGGGAGGTAACATCTAATATAGGTAGTAATGGTTGTTGATTTACCCCCAGTACATTGCTTTTTGTTCCATCTTGTGGTATGATGAAATTTTATTGAATTCTAAATAAACTGCTTGCATGTTATTATTTCGTATTGGGACCAAGTGGCGAAATTCCCCAGCTGGATAAATTCATCAGCAAAATACCGGGAAGAATTGGAATCAGCTTCCCAAATTAGGAAGTTGGATAAATTCATTAGAGAGCAACTGGGGAATTTCCCCAGTTGGATAAACTCATCGGGAAAAATGACTCAAAATTTTTCACCGATATTGGGATGAAAGGAGCTTGAAACTTTGAAAAATCCAACCCCACTGAATGAAATAGCAAGAAAGGTTAGAGATTTAACAACAGAATATCGGGACTATGCGGAAATTCACTGTGATGGAACTGCAGCAGGCTGGCATCTCATGATTCTAAAAGAACTTCAAGAATTAAAATCAGAAATTGAATCTGTTCAGATACGGCTGGACGATGTCCAAAGACAACTGGGCGAATTAAATGAGAAACTAGACAGTATCAAGATTGAGAAAGATGGACAATCCTCAAAGACCGACCTTATGGAAGAAATTGAAATAAAATTTGGTGAAAGCATTGAAGAATTACTTGCAGAACATAAAGGGGAAAGTCTCCGTGAAATAGCAGATAAACTTGGTGTTTCAAAATCGACCATTTCAAACTGGCTAAGGAAAGAATAGAAAGGTAGAAATCAGATGAGCTTGAAAACAGCTACAATGATTGTAATAGTTTGTATTATACTTTGTATTATACTAAGCTTTGTAATTAATTTTTTACCTTTGGATTCTACTCTTCAGTTGGATTCTACTCTTCAGTTTTTACGTTGGTATGCTATTATTGAGGCTATTAAGAACTATTTGTTTTACTATAGTTTTGCGTTTTTAGCAATATTAGAACCACAGAGGGCTCAGAGGGAACACAGAGAGCAGAGAGAAATTCCAGAACGAATATCTGAGAGAATGGGATTTTTCACAAGTCCGCGCCACGAGCGAACTTGTGAAAAATATAATTGCTCAAATTTTTCTTCGCGCCATCTTTGTGTTCTTTGTGTCTTCGTGGTTCAGATTTTCGCAAAAGTATAGTGTTTTATATTTCACTTCTTATCTTCTTTTGTGTTCTTTATTTAAAACAGAAGAAAAAATAGGAGAATCTGTCTATGTCAGAAGAACTAAATGATGTTTTGGAAATTAAAACTGAGGAAGAGCAGGAAATAACTGGTAAAGGTGTGCTGATATTCTTCTCTATTATTTTCCTAATAGTATCAGTAATATTTGCTTTTGTAGGGGTTTGTAGAATGTATACCTATGGGCACATAGTAAGAGGAGACGCTTATAACTATATTATAATAGCAAACAGAGGCATAGCTTGGATTTGTGTTGGAATTATTTCAGCAATAATTGGTTGCACGTTAGCTATTCTATCAAAAGAATAATTATAATTAGGAGACTTATCATGAGAAAGCAATACAGAGTTTTGATATGCATTACAATCATCCTTCTGTTTCTTTCAAGTTGTGGGAAACGTCAGTATAAAGAATATCAGTTTTGGGATTAGATAATTTAAAGGAGGAGGCAATTGGAAAATGAGACGGAATTACATTAATTTAATTTACAACTGGAATGACAGAAGATTTTTAAAGAGAGACAAGCATAAAGCGCTGAAGTTGTTCCTGTATATCTTAAGTGCATTACTTTCAGCTAGTGGCATAGGGGCTATCATAGGGTTACCATTGTTCTTGATTACTGCGATTTGGGACATATCGGATTAGAAAACAGTTAGAAAATACCGTCAGGAATTAGAAAGCAATTCGGAAATTCCGAAATGCTCAACTTTTATTACAAAAGATGGCAGAAAATACCCTCGCGGAAAGAAACAACCCTCTTGGCGGGATGATGCAAGCCCGTTGCTCTCCCTGAATGAGCGGATAACTGGATTGCGGAAGATATGGGGGTTAGCAAAAACACTGTAAAGAAATACCGGGAAGAATTAGAATCAACTTCGCAAATTCCGAAGTTGAATAAATTCATCGGGACGGATAGGAAAGAAATATCTGCGCAGGAATAAGATAGACATTCCGATAGCTGTTTGATAGCCAAAATCAAATCTGCTGCGGGAATTTTTTGAGAGGTAAGCACCGTCCCCTTTCCCTATTTCCATTCAAATCGTCCATACCCTCCTATAGATTTTCATTAGAAAAAATTTTATTTTTGTGCATTTTTCCCTTGACATTTACCACAGAATGTTGTATAATATATATGGTGATAGAAAATGAAACAACACAAAGGTAGAAATCTAAGACGGGTAAATTTGACAATACCTGATGATATTTTCAAATGGTTGAAGATACAAGCTGCGAAAGCGGATATGAGTATTAGCTTGTATTTGACAAGGATGTTAGAAAAAGAGAAGAATTTTATCGAATTATCTGAAAAAAGTTAATTTTTCCCTTGACATTTTGCACAGAATGTTGTATAATATATAGTGTAAGATAAAAGACAGCTAACAAGCTGTGGTAATTGAAAAAGCCGTCAACCCTGACGGCAATCATGGAATTGACGGCTTTTTCGATTGCAAAAAACTAACATTAAAGGGGTTTAGATATGAAGTTAGCATTTTCACAATCGGATATTATAACGACTGCTAAAAGTCTTGGATTACCAACCGATGGTTTTATCCAGAGACGTATAGCACGTGCATTAGACTTAGTGCAATCCAACAAGGTAGATAAAATTGACGATGAAATTTTCCGTGTTCATTCGCAGTATGAACCGAATAAGCATTACATCGTCAACGTCAATCATGGGCATCCATCATGTGATTGTCCTGATGGTAAGCGGACTATCTGGTGTAAGCATCAGATAGCAGCTCGGTTGTTTGCACAAAAGCAACCACGTTTCAAGATATGTGATGATACCGAAAATAGCTATCTTGGACGTGGACGTTGGATTGTTTACGACTATGCTTTCCGCAAGGGATACGTAATATGCCGTAATAGCAAGGGTGAGTTGGAGTGTCCATGCTTCAAGGAAAATTGCATTCACCGAAAGATAGTCAATGACTGGATAGCTAACAACGGTAAGCGAATAGTCAATGAGTGTGG